>JAIRUU010000100.1 GCA_031254225.1 Candidatus Elusimicrobium euhamitermitis | reverse complement strand
TTGTGGAAACGCTGGTAGCAAAAACTTTTGAAGCGGTCAAAAAATATAAAGCGAAAAATGTCGCCGTGGGCGGCGGAGTCGCCGCGAACGAAATGCTGCGCCAGACCATGACCGCGCGCGGCAACGCGGAAAACGTTAAAGTAAATTTTGTGCCGCGGCCGCTTTCCGCGGACAACGGCGCAATGATAGCTTTGGCCGCGCTAAGAAAGATTATGTTTGCCGGCAAAACGGACGCGAATAAAAAAATTGACCCTAACATGAAAGTAAAAAGCTGGAGTTAGCGCAGCGCGACTTTATTTTATAACGTTCATTTACCCCCCCCGCCTGCGCTGCGCTACGGCGCGGCAGGCATTTCCCCTTAGGGGGTTTCCCCCTAACAGGGGGAATTAGGAAGGGAAAGCGCGCGAATAAAATTTTAGTTTTAATCAAGCCGTAGCCGTTGTAGTTGAGTCGTTTTAAATCCGGCGCAGCAAAACGCGGCGCGGTTACAAGCGCTTTCAGATTTGAGCTAAGTTTGAATTTTCTTCCGACGACATTCAAGTACCCGCCAGGGTACGGTGAGGAGGAAAAAATTAAAAATTCGCCAAATATGAAAGCCGGAATTTGACGATGACGGCCCGTTGCGCGGCGAAGACGCGCAACTAAAATAAGTGTGATTTCCAAAGGAAATCACTCAAAAGATCACAAGGATTACATGTTATTTTGGATGATGCCCGACTCGGGCCCAAACACCAAAGAGGATTTTGAAACTTTTCTGGCGGCTTACCGCAAAGACCGCCCGAAAGAGGACATACGCGTGGAATATTTCACGCGCGACAATCTTTGGCGCAAACTTTTTCTCATGCGGTTTGAGGACGATATTTCCGGCCTGCCTGATCTGATACAGGTCCCGCACACGTGGACGCCGTTTTTAACGGCGACGAACAGCATTGAGAACCTCTCCGCGCTGGACCCGTCTTTAAATTTAAATTCCTTTCTGTCCCCTCTCGCGCCGCACTGTTACCGCGGCGGCACAAAAGACATTTACGGCCTGCCGTGGTGGATGGACGTTATGGCCATGCATTACCGCGAAGACCATCTTAAAAAAGTAAGCAAAAACCCGGAGGAAGACTTAAAAACCTGGCAGGGATTTTTGGAAATCTGCGCGAAATTAAAAAAAGAATTTAATACGGACCACAGCTATTTCCCCATTCAGAACAGCGACTGGCGCGGCAGCATTTCCATACGCTATATTTTCCCGTGCATATGGTCCCGCGGGAGCGACCTTTTTGACGAAGCCGGCAAAAAAAGTTGTTTTAACGATTCTGCTTTTGTCGCGGGGCTTGAGGATTATATAACTTTGGCGCAGCGGGAATTTCTGCCCATTTTGCGCGAGCGCGGGTCTCTGGGCACCATGCTTTCCGGCCGCGCGAGCATTTTTATGACGAGGCGGCAGGGCCTCAGCATTTTTGAAGCGCACAAAAGCGCGTTTGAAGCAAAGACCGCGGCGGTGCCAGCGTCCGGCGCAAAGAGCGTTTCATTTTTGTCCGGCGTAAATTTGGTCATAAATAAAAGAAGCGAAAAAAAGGAGCAGTGCCTTGACCTTATAAAGTGGCTGCTTAAAAAAGAAAACCAGCTTAAATACGCCGCGCTTATGGAAGTTTTTCCGGCGGAAGAGGGCAGTTTTGAAGAATTTATTTTTTCCTCCGCTGAGCGCATGAAGACGTACTCTAAAATAGTAGCCGACGCGAGGACGCTGTCCGTCAACATGGCCGCCGAGACGGCCACAAAAATATTAAACGAAGTGCTTGACCGCGTTTCTTCCGAAATTATAAAAGGCGCTTACCGCCGCGAAATTTTACTTGCGGAACTTGACCGCGCGTCAAAAGAAACGGATTATCTTCTCAATCTATACGGTGATTACTGATGCCTGAAAATATAATGAAAGCGCAGCTTTATTATTTTCATAAAGAATTAAACCGCTCTTTTAACAGCACGGTGTCCCTCCTCAACGCCGCGCTGCCCGCCATGCAGAAAATTTTAAAACTGGACAGGATTTATTTTTTCAACTGGGCAAAAACGCAGGAAATAATTGCGTTGACAATGGTTTGCAAAGACGCCTACTGCATGGACATGCAGGAAAATATTTCCACCGTCGGCAAACTCGGGCTGATGAAAGAACTTTTGTCAAAAGGCTACAGCGTTTCGCACGAGTTAAACTATCCTGCGGTTTACGTTATTCTGCGCTGGAAAGCGCCCGCGCCTTACGCCAAAGACGGCGGGGACGGCGCTATGGAGGACCGCGTGGGCGTGCTGCGGCTTGAGCGGTTTTCAAAATCAAAAAAATTCGCGCAAAAAGATATTGAGCTTATTTTGGAGCTTGCGGACGAACTTTCGCACAACATGGTTAACACTGAAATTGACCAGGATAACGCCGAGCGGCTGCGCCTTGCAAATACTTTGAACGGTTTAGCGGGCGTTTTTGCAAGCTCCCTGCGGTTTAACGACGCTATTGAAGTTATTTTAAAAGGCGTGCAGAAAACTTTTAAATTTGACCGCGTGAGAATGTATTTGTTTGATTACAAAGGCGCGCGCGTGCGCGCGGCGCTCAGCACGGATATTTCCGGCCGCGTGCTGCGGCGGGAGGGGGAAATACCGGCGAGCGAGATTAAGGCCGTGTCGGACGCGGAAAGTTCTTTTAACTCCCGCGTGCTTAACCTGCCGCTGAACGTCAGCGGCAAGCGGGTGGGCATTTTGATTTTTGACAATTTACTTTCCCGCCGCAATATTACTTATCTGGATTTCCTGCACGTCAAACAATTTTCTTCCCAGATAGCGCTGGCTATTGACAACGCGGTGTTGTTTGAGCGCGTGCAGGATTTGTATAATTATGACGACCTGACAAAGCTCCCCGTCCGCCGTTATTTTAACGAAAAACTGGCGGAGGAAATTTACAGGTCAAAACGTTTTGATTTGACCATGTCTCTGGTTATCATTGACATTGATTTTTTTAAAAATATTAACGACACTTTCGGCCACTACACCGGCGACATGGTTTTAAAACATGTCAGCGACGTCATACTTAAAAACCTGCGCCAGACTGATTTTCCGTGCCGCTACGGCGGGGACGAAATTATGATAATGCTGCCGCGCACAAACGGCAACGAAGCAAAATATATAGCAAAACGCCTGTCCGAAAAAATTAAAAATATCAGGCTGCCCGTTGAGTATACCGGCGGCAAAGAATATCAGATAAGCGTTACGCAGGGGATTTCCGTTTTTCCGCAGGATTCGCGCGATGCGGTGGATTTGTTTAATAAGGCGGATGCTGCCCTGTATTATGCCAAGCAGATGGAGCGCGGAACGTATGCCCTCTACAACGAAATCCCTCCAGAGAAAAAGGTGTGATTTTCCAGGAAAATCACATTTATTTCATGACTAATATTATTTGGGCGGGCCTGCGCCCGCCGCAAGTTTTCCGGCGCACGGCTGCTTCGCTTGTAAACAGCGTACTGTTTCGCTCCCGTTGGTCGCTTGGTCGGGAGTTAAAAATTTCTTCGGTATTTGGCCAATTTTTAATTTTTTCGGCCCTCGCCGTACGCTCCGCTTTTAAGTACTTGCTCAGGCCGAAGAAAATTAAAAATTGACTCAAATCCCTGTGAAATTTTTTGAACGGACGACTGAACGGTGATAACAACACAGCATCATTTTATGCCTTTCTCCTCTCCCCTTGCGTGGTAGTGGTTGGGGTGAGGGGTAAGCCCCCGTTAAAATGGGAAGTATGCAGAAGCGCATTTGCAAAAAATTGCTAAAATAATTTTTATGAAAAAACTTCTTGCGCCGGTTGAAAAAATTGAAAATAAAATATTAAATATCCGCGGCAAAAGCGTTATGCTTGACCGCGACCTTGCCGCTCTGTACGGTGTTGAAGTGCGCGCTTTAAACCAGGCGGTAAAAAGAAACCCCGAGCGTTTCCCGTCTAATTTTATGTTTCAGCTGTGTAAAGAAGAATGGGAAATCTTAAGATCACAAATTGTGATCTTTAAAAATGACGGCAGAAAATTCCTCCCTTACGCCTTTACAGAACAGGGCGTCGCCATGCTCTCAAGCGTTCTGAAAAGTAAGCGCGCTATCGTTATAAATATAGAAATAATGAATACTTTCGTTGCCGTGCGTCAATATGTCTTAAAAACCCAAAATGACGAGCGTATGTCCGCCAGATTAGGAGTAGTTGAAAAGGCGCTGCTCCAGTACATGGAAAAGAACGACAAGCGCGTTGACGACGTGATAGCGGCTTTAAACTCTATGATGAAAGCCGAAAATAAAAAAGAACTCAAGAAAATAGGTTTTGTCCCTTAATTTTTTCCTCTTACCCTTGCCCGTCTTGGTTTCGCCGCGGCGCGGCGGGCAGAAGAGGAAAAATCGGAATAAATGTCTTTTCCCTCGCCCCTTGCGGGAGAGGGATTAAGGGTGAGGGGTAG
>JAIRUU010000038.1 GCA_031254225.1 Candidatus Elusimicrobium euhamitermitis | reverse complement strand
CAAGATCCGCTTCCATATCCAAATCAAGTTCAAGCATATCCTGCGGATATCCGGTTTTTTCTGAGACTAAATTTACAATTTCTTTTGTAACCGCGGCCTTATCAAGTTTTGCGGGCACGGCGGAATCCTGAACAGTTTTTACAGGCTGTGCCGGCGTAACAGGAGCAGGAGCGGGCGCCGCAGGCGCAACATTTGTTGTTGACGGCGCGCCGTTAAGAACAAAACCTATTACATGGTTTATCGTCGGATAATCTTTAAGCTGTACGCCGCCGCCTTCTGCCTGCGCTATGGAATATTTTTCACGTATCGCCGCAAAAAGCTCCGCCTGTTTTACCGTGTCTATGCCCAGGTCCGCTTCCATGTCTAAATCAAGTTCTAGCATGTCCTGCGGATAGCCGGTTTTTTCAGATATTAAATTAATAATTTCCGTCTGGACAGTTTCTCTGTCTAATTTTTTGGCGGGAGAGGCTGCCGCCGGTTTAACGGGCTGCGCGGGTTCCGAAGCGGGAACGGGATAAACCGGCTGCCGGGCTGGGGCCGGCGGCTGAGTATCCGTCTTCGCTTCGCTACGACGCGATTGATAAGATAAATCCTTCGGATTTATCTTATCAACAAAAGCCTGGGAGCTTTCCATTACCAACGCCGGTTTTTGGCCGGAAACAAAATTGTCTTTTATTCTTAAAGTATTTTGGACAATTTCAAGCTGCGGGGCCTCCTGGCCGGAAACGCGCCGCATCCACGCGCCGTGCGCGGCGGCGTCAAAAATTCTGGGCTCGCCCTCTGACCAGATTTTTTCCATGAGCGTCATGCCCACCTGAGAGCCAAATCCCGCGCCCAGGCGCAATGAATATTTGAAATTATATTTGCCACCCTTGCTGAGCGTGATGCCCGCAAGTTCTGGATCAGGTTCTTTATAATTTGCCACCGGCGGAATAATGCCGGTGTTAAGGCTGCGCACCGCTATAACGTCTTCAATGCCCGCGCCCATGGCGTGGCCGGTAAAGCCTTTAGTATTGCTGACAATAACCTTTTCAACATCCGGCCCGAAAGTGCGTTTTAAGGCGTGCACTTCCGCGCTGGCGCTGCCGCCGCGGGCCGGCGTATAAGTTTCATGGGAAATAAAAACTAAATTTTTGGCTATGTCGGAGCGTTTAATATTATAGTCGCGTTCCGCGCGCGCAACCATTTCGTCCATTATTCCGGCGACGTGATTAACGTCCAATCTCGTCGGGTGAAAACCGCTGTTTCTGATTTCGGTTTCAAGCACGCGGACAAGGGGTTTCATGCCGCGGTTAAGAACTTCCCGTTCTTCTTCAACCACAAGCGCTGCCGCGCCCATACCCACAATCATGCCGTTTCTTCTTTTGTCAAAAGGCACCGCGGCTTTGGCAACGTCACCCTCGGTCGTCGCCGCGCCGGAAGCTAGGAAGCCGGCTATCAGCCACTCTTGGATATCAGCGTTTGTAATATCGTCCGCGCTTATGACTATTACGCGTTTTGCGCGGCCCAATTTAATCCAGTCGCTCGCCACGGCCACCGCCTGCGCCGTGGAGGCGCACGCGCCGCTGAGCATAGTCGCCGGGCCGCGGGCCCTTATCCACTGCGCCATATGGCTGTGCGCTATAGGAATAACTTTTAAAAGAAAATCCTGCGCAAAAACTTCTTTTTCTTCACCGTAGGAAGCGTAGGTGCTGGCAAACCACTGCGTAAGCTCTTTCTTTAAAGCAGGGTCCGTAATTTTGGCAATTAAAGTCTCGTAAAATTTATAAATATCATCCTTGCTTTTTCCGACTAAAGAGCTTTTCAAGGAACGCGTTACTTCTGAAATAATCCCATTTATATTAGGGAATGCGGACGTAAAAATAATGCCGGTATTTTCAATCATTTCCGACGGCAAACCCCAGCGGTCCGGCAGATAGCCGCCCGCGGTAGTGGGTTTATAATAAAGCACAAGCGGAATGCCGGCGTCTTTAAGCGCAAGCATGCCCGCGGCTATTGAAAGTTTAAAAGACCGGTCCATGGACGCTACCCATTTTTCGGGCAGGCCGAATTCTTTTTCAACGTCAAACATACCCGCGCGCGCGCTGAGTTTTATTGCCTGCGAAATGGACGTAAGTTTTTCAACCCTGTGGTTGCCGTCTTTGGATTTAATGACGTATTCAACGTTTTTGTCAATCTGTTTCTGCTGCCAGTCCGCCGGTATCGGCTCAATAAGATTGCGGCCCTGCAAAATCTCGTCAAGCGCGCCGTCTCTGAAAACGCGCTCCCAGCTGCCCGGCGTGCCCGCCGCTATGCCGCTGATAACGACAGATTTATCATTGCAACTTGTCATTTTAACTTCCTCCGGTACAGTTACAGTTTGTTCCGTCCGTTCCGTTAGATTTTCCGTTTTTCCGCCCAGCGCCCAGCCTCTGTAAGCGGGGTTTAAAATATCGCCCGCGTCGTTCAAATCAGTCCCGCTCCAGTCAAGCGGTATGCCGCTGGCGGTAAGATTGGCAAGCAAATCGTTAAACTCGCTTATGCCGCCTTTTTTGGGGTGGTTTGACGCAAGCACTTTAATATCTTTTTTATCGTCCAGCGTGCTGGCCGCAAACGCGCTCAAAACGCGTTTCGGGCCGCATTCAACAAACAGCCTTACGCCGGAATCATACGTGCGTTTAAGCTGCTCAATCCATTCAACCGAGCTTACCAGCTGCTCAACCAGCAAATCTTTAATTTTTTCGGGGTCCGCCGGATAAAAATCCGCCGTGACGTTGGAAGTTATCGGTATATGCGGCACGCCGACGGTAAGACTATTCAAAAATTCCCTGTAAGGCGCTTCCGCCTGTTTAATTATCTGCGAGTGGAAAGCGGCTGACACCGGCACCATGACAGACTGTATGCCCATGTCCGTAAACATCTGTACGGCCTCGGCGACTGATTTCTTTTCGCCGGCTATTACCGTCTGGGTAGGGCAGTTTTTGTTCGCTATCGCGACGTAGCCGCCTATCTTCTGAAGTTCAGACTCCACCGTGTCCACCGGCGCGGAAATTGAAGCCATGGACCCCGGGTCCTCAACCTTTATGTTGGCCATGGATTTTGCGCGGTTGGTTACTGACTTTAAACCGTTTTCAAAATCAAAAATACCGGCCGCCACCGCGGCCGCGTACTCGCCCAAACTATGACCCATAACCACTTCCGGCTTAATGCCGAAAGAGGATAAAAGGCGCATCATGGCCACGTCAGCCGTCATAACCGCGGGCTGCGTCATCTGCGTTTGTTTGATAGCTTCTTCGCGGCGGGCGTGGTCTTCTTTGCTTTCGCCGGGTTGGGACCATATTACTTCCGTTAAAGTTGTGTCTATCAAAGATTTTAAAATTTTGTCCGCTTCGTCAAAAGTGTCTTTTACGACTTTATATTTGCTGGCCAAATCTTTCATCATGTCAACGTACTGGGAGCCCTGGCCCGGGAACATGAAACAGACTTTTGGCGTATGTTTTGACGGCGTAAAAGGATAAATGCCTTTCATTTTAAGGTGCAGAGAATCCTGCGCCCATACGTCCATGGTGGAAGAAATTTTTATAAAAAATTCAATTTTCTCTTTAAGCTTGTCCGCGTTTTCAACGTTGATTACCACGGCGTAATGTTTTTGCTGCGCGAGGTGGTTTTTGTAGGCCGTCTGCGGAATATATAAAGGATTGGAGTTTGATTCTTTTACCGCGCGCTGCAATTCGTTAATAAGTTCCTGTTTTGTCGCGCCGGAGAACATTAACATTTCCCCCTGCAGTTTTTCGCCTTCCACTAAAAGTTTGTACGGTGCGTTCATTAAATTCTCCTTAACGGGGGTGTTGCTGCACGCCGCGGTTTTAACTTCTTTTTTTACTATAAGGCCAGGATGCATTTCTTCCAGAGCCACATGAAAATTGGTGCCGCCAAAACCGAAGGATGAAATATTAGCCCTGCGGATTTTACCGGTATTCCACTGCTCGGTTTTGGTTATGACGCGGAAAGGGCTCTTAGCCCAGTCAATACGCGGGTTAGGCTCCTCAAAATTTATGGACGGCGGCAATACTTTATTATGCAAAGCCAGCGCGGTTTTTATTAAAGACGCGACGCCGGCCGCGGCTTTCGCGTGCCCGATTTGAGACTTTATTGAGCCCAGCCCTATTGACGCGTGCGGCGCGTGCGGGCCAAAGCATTCGTTTAGCGCGGTAACTTCAACCGCGTCGCCCACAATGGTGGCCGTGCCGTGCGCTTCTATAAGCCCCACGTCGCCGTATCCGTATTCCAACTGTTCAAAAGTTTTTTCAACAGCCAGTTTCTGCCCTTTCGGGTTAGGCGCGGTAATGCCTTTGCCTTTGCCGTCGCTGCTCGCGCCCACCGCGCGGACAACGCAGTAAATTTTATCGCCGTCTCTAACCGCGTCGGACAGGCGTTTTAATATAACAATGCCCGCGCCTTCTGCCATGACAAAGCCGTTGCCGCGTTTGTCAAAAGAGTAAGACCCGTCCGCGGACAAAGCGCCTATTTTACTGAACTTTATATACGCGCTCGGGCTCATCATCTGGTCAATGCCGCCGCAGAGCGCCATGTCATAGTTGCCCAGCCGCAGCCCGTTTACGGACTGGTCCAGCGCGGCTATTGAAGTGGCGCAGGCGGCGTCAACGGTAAAATTGGTGCCGTTAAGATTGAAGACGTTTGCCACGCGTCCGGCTATTACGTTGGACAGTTCGCCCGGCATGGTGTCTTCGGTTATCGGCTGAAAAACTTCGTCAAGGCCTGAGCGCATTTCATTAATCAGACTCTCCGCCTGGGCCGGAGTTAAAGAGGCAAAAGTTTTGGTTTTTTT
>JAIRUU010000008.1 GCA_031254225.1 Candidatus Elusimicrobium euhamitermitis | reverse complement strand
AAAAAAGAATTTGAAAAAGCCGCCAAAGCCAAAGAAACACAGGAAAGGCTGCGTAAATATATTGAGCATTTAAAAGAAAAATGGAACAAAGAGCGTTCCGCCAACCGGCCGGAAGTTACGGCGGAGGATATTGCGCTGGTAGCCTCAAAATGGACGGGCATTCCCGTCACGCGGCTGACGCAGAGCGAGACAGATAAAATTTTGCATATGGAAGAATATATGCACAACAATATCGTCGGGCAGGAGGAGGCTGTGCGCGCGGTTTCGCAGGCCATACGCCGCTCCCGCACGGGCCTGGGAAATCCTAAAAAACCCATAGGCGGTTTTATGTTTTTGGGGCCAACGGGCGTTGGCAAAACGGAACTTGCAAAAACGCTGGCTTCGTTTTTATTCGGAGACGAAGACGCTATGGTCCGCATTGACATGTCCGAATATATGGAAAAATTTGCCGTGTCGCGCTTAATCGGCGCGCCGCCGGGCTACGTCGGGTTTGAAGAGGGCGGGCAGCTGACCGAAGCCGTGCGCCGCAGGCCTTACAGCGTTATTGTTTTGGATGAAATTGAAAAAGCGCACCAGGACATTTTTAATATTTTGCTGCAGGTGCTTGACGAGGGCACTCTGACGGATAATCTTGGACACAAAGTAAGTTTCAAAAACGCGGTTATAATAATGACTTCCAACGTCGGCGCGCGTGAAATTACCAATAAAGGCGGCGGGCTGGGTTTTGTTCCGCAGCGCGGCGAGGCGCAGGAATACACCGTCATGAAACAAAGCGTTATGGAAGAAGTCAAAAAAACTTTTAACCCTGAATTTATTAACAGGATTGACGAGATTGTGGTTTTCCACCCGCTCAACCGCGAACACCTGGGCAAAATTCTGGAAATCAACTTAAAGAAAGTGACCGAAAAACTTGAGAACAGGGATTTGAAAGTTGTGCTGTCAGACTCCGCCAAAAATTTCTTAATAGACCGCGGCTATGACCCCAAATACGGCGCGCGGCCCATACTGCGCGCGCTGCAGAGAGATTTGGAAGACCCGCTGGCAGAAGATATTTTGAAAAACGGATACCCCGACTGCACGACAATTATGGCCGACTACGACGCCGCGTCCGAAAAATTATTTTTCAAGCCCTGCGCCGTGGAAACAAAAGAAAAAGCCGCAGTATAACGGTACTCCGTTCTCAGATTTTTTTCCTTTCCCTCTCAGTGAGAGGAATATATTACAAAAATTTAGTAAAGTGTTTTAGTGCGTTTTAAACAACAGGAGAATTTAACATGGATTCAAATAAAGCAAAAGCTCTTGAACTGGCTATGAGCCAGATTGAAAAAACTTTCGGCAAAGAAGCTATTCTAAAATTAGGCGCCGCAGCCGTTAAAAAAATTGACGCTATTCCTACCGGCGCGCTTTCCCTGGACCTTGCGCTGGGCGTGGGCGGCGTGCCGCGCGGCCGCGTCATAGAAATTTACGGGCCCGAGGCCGGCGGCAAAACTACTCTCAGTCTGCACATAGCCGCCCAGGCGCAGAAAAACGGCGGCGTTGTGGCGTTCATTGACGCGGAACACGCGCTTGACCCCGTGTACGCGCAGGGCATTGGCGTAAACGTGGACGAACTTTTTGTATCACAGCCGGACTCCGGCGAACAGGCGCTTGAAATAGCGGAAAAACTGGTGCGCTCCGGCGCGGTGGATTTGATTATTATAGACTCCGTGGCCGCTCTTGTCCCCCAGGCGGAAATTGAAGGCGAAATGGGCGCGGCCCACGTCGGTCTTCAGGCAAGGCTTATGTCCCAGGCTTTACGCAAATTAACCAGCCTGCTTGCAAAAACTAAAACAAGCATAATTTTTATTAACCAGATACGCCAGAAAATCGGCATAATGTTCGGCAATCCGGAAACCACGCCGGGCGGGCTGGCTTTGAAATTTTATTCGTCCGTACGCATTGACGTGCGCAAAATTGAAAATTTGAAAAAAGGCGAGGAAGTTATAGGCACCCGCGTGCGCGCAAAAGTTACCAAAAACAAAGTCGCGCCGCCGTACCGCCAGGCGGAATTTACCATGCTGCACGGCGAGGGCATTTCACGCGAAGGCTGCATAATTGACATGGGCGTGCAGGCGGGCATGATTGAAAAGAGCGGCAGCTGGTTCCTTTACGGCGCGGAAAAAATAGGCCAGGGCGCGGACAACGCGCGGCAGTATCTTAAAGACAATCCGCAGCTTGCCGACGAGATTGAAAATAAATTAAAAGAAAAATATCTCGGCCACCACGCGGAAAACAAGGAATCTCCCAAAGAAGCTGTTGAGCCGATACAGAAAAAAGGCAAAAAATAAAAGATATAAAGAAATAAACAACTCCCCCGCGCAAAAATTTCCGCGCGGGGGAGTTTTATTATTTTCACGGCAGAGATAAAACAGCTCCCGCGCCTCCGGTATAATTTTCCTCCTTTTAGGGGAAGATAATTTCCGTTGCATATTCCGTCCGCCTTAGTATAATCATTTTGGACAACAAAAAAGTATTTAGGCTATATACCCCAAGACGTGAACGGAATTTTATATATTTTCTGATATGATTAAAGATAATAAGGGTTTTACGCTGATAGAATTATTGGTTGTGGTGCTTATTATAGGAATTCTTGCGGCCGTCGCGCTGCCGCAGTATCAAAAAGCGGTTGACAAAAGCAGGGCCGCGCAGGTAATGCCTTTTTTAAGCGCGGTACAAAAAGCGCAACGTCTCTACTTTTTGGAAAACGGCGTTTACAGCGACAAATGGGAGGACCTTTCCATAGGAACTTCTTTTTATAAAGAGCCTTACGCCTGCGTGTCCGGAGGACGGGACACTCAATGCATAAATCTTACTTCCGCGATATCTTGCGAGCTGCAAAGTTCCGGCGGTTATGTTTATTGTAATCCGACGGGAACGTTAATAGGTTTTGCTTTAAGCAGCACAAATTCCAGACAACATCTCTGCATATCCTCAAACGACCGCGCATACAAACTCTGCCAGTCCTTAGGCGGCCAGATTTATCAAACAATCGGCAACACCAATTATTTTGAAATTAAAACGTGGTAAACTCAAACGCTCATGAGCCACTGTTCGTAGCGGGCGGACATGAGGCTGAAAAATTCTTTTTTAAATTCTTCAATATCAACCTCGCGTCCGGTAAGTTTTTTTATGCTTGCGGCCGGCAGATTTTTATTTAAATTATTATTGAGGTTGACGCCTACTCCGGTTACAATCCACATGACTTTGCCGCCCTCCGTCGCGCTTTCGGTTAAAATGCCGCAGATTTTCTGATATTCTTTTTTTGCGGCGTTCCACGCCAGCACGTCGTTGGGCTGTTTGATTTTTGATTTTACGCCGTACGTTTTTTCCAAAATTTCGCAGACGGTTTCCGCGATTTTTATTGTCAGCGCGGAAGTGCGCGCCGCCGCTTTTTGCGGCCGCAGAATTAAACTGAAATAAAGACCGCCCGTCTGGGAATCCCAAGGTCTTTCAAACTGGCCGCGGCCGGCGGTTTGTATTTTTGCAATAATTAAAGTGCCTTCCGCCGCGCCGCCGCGCGCCATTTCCTTGGCAAGGGTTTGGGTGGAAGAAACCTTGTCAAGATTTATTATCTGCTTTATCATTTTTCCCGCGACGCGCAAAGTTCAGACCTGCTGTAGTTATACCGCGTCAATGTCTTGTTTCTTAAATTCAACTGGACAACGCGGCCCGCGGCGTCCTTGCAGAAAAGAATGTCGTTTGAAACAGAATCGCAGCCGCATACGTTGCGCAAATTGTCAAACAAAACTTCCTGCCGCCCTTCATTGTCAATCAAAGATACCTGATGACCGGAAACCGCGACTCTTTTATTATTATATACCATATAATCCGGCGCGCTTGCTTCGGCAGATGCCGCTGTTGTCACGCCGCTGGCGGCCGTTAAAGACGACTGCGGAACTGAAACCGCTGCGGGTGCAGACACGGTTGTCGCCGCTGCGGCGCTCTGTCCGCTGTCAGCCAATTCGCTTGCGCCTGTTTCAACGGGAAGAGTGTCCTCGTAGGTTGTGTCAACGGAAGTTACAACTCTGCGCACTGTCCTTCTGGGACGATTTTGCGATTTCGCGGTCTGCGGCTCATTATTTGCGGTATTTACGGCTGCCGTGTTTGCTGTTGTCGTGTTTGCGTTTGCCGTATTTGCGGCGGCAGTTTCCGTATCGTCAAAAATAGCGTCCTTGACGTTGCCGGAACCGTCTTCCGGATTAAAAGCGTCTCTTACGGAATTTACCGGCCGCGGCATTTGTATCTGCGCTGCTGGCGCGGCCGCGACAACTGTGTTCTGCGGCGGGCACACAACTCTTCTGGTGTTTGCGTATAATATCATCATCAAAAGAATCGCAAGCAAACCTATTGCAATAAGATAGTCTATATATTTCATTTTCTCTTTCCTCCTACGGACATGTTTTTAAGTTCAAGCATTCTGTCTCTTAAGTCCGCGGCTAGTTCAAAATTTAAATTGTCCGCGGCGTCTTTCATCTGCGCTTCAATTTCTTTAATCATTTTCGGCAAAGAGTCCGGCGTCGGGATTTCGGTAAACCTGTGCAGTTCCCTGAAACCCTCGCGCATGGCGTCCCGCTCAAATTCTTTAAGTTCAAATTCCGCCTTAACAATGCTCTGCGGCGTGATTTTATGTTCTTCGTTGTACGCGGTCTGTATTTTGCGGCGGCGGTCCATTTCCGCAAGCGCGTATTTTATGGAATCAGTCCGCCGGTCAGCGTAAAGCACCACTTCGCCGTCCACGTTCCTTGCCGCGCGGCCGGAAATTTGGATTAACGTCGTGGAATTGCGTAAAAATCCCTCGTTGTCCGCGCCCAAAATAGCCACCAGGCCGACCTGCGGTATATCAATCCCCTCGCGCAGCAGATTTATGCCGACGAGGACGTCAAAAACTCCCACTTTAAACTTCTGCAGAATTTCCACGCGCTCCAGCGCGTCAATGTCAGAATGCAAATACCGCGCGCGCACTCCCTTTTCTTCCAAAAACGCGGTCAAATCTTCCGCTGTTTTTTTGGTCAGAGAAAGCACCAGCGTCCGCTGTTTCTTTTTTGCGCGTTCCTCAATTTTTGAAAGAAGATGCGCAATCTGCCCCGTCGTGGGGTGTATGGTAACCTGCGGGTCAACAAGGCCAGTGGGCCTTATAACCTGCTCCACAATATTTTTGCCGCTGGCGGTCAGCTCAAAAGGCCCGGGCGTGGCGGAAACAAAAATTGTTGAGGGCAGCAAAGTTTCAAACTCGTCAAATTTAAGCGGCCTGTTGTCCAGCGCGGACGGCAGGCGGAAACCGAAATCCACCAGCATCTGCTTTCTGCTTTTATCCCCGTTATACATGCCGCGCACCTGCGGGACCGCGACGTGTGACTCGTCCACAAAAACCAGAAAATCTTTATGCTTGCCGAAATAATCAAACAAACAGTCCGGCCGCGCGCCCGCCGGTCTGCCGTCTAAATGCCGAGAATAATTTTCAACGCCCTGGCAAAACCCCGCCGTTCTCAGCATTTCCATATCGTAATTCGTGCGCTGGTTTAGACGGTACGCCTCCAGCGGTTTGCCCATTGCTTCAAGCTGTTTGACGCGCTCTTCTTTCTCCGCGTTTATGGCGGAAAGCGCGCGTTCAATATCGTCGTCTTTGACGACAAAGTGTTTGGCCGGATAAATCCACGCTTCGGGGATCTCGCCCAAAACGTCGCCCGTTATCGGGTGTATTTCATAAAGCGCGTTAACGCCGCGCGCGCCGAGTTCAATCCTTATTCCCGTATTGCTGTACGGCGGCAGAATATCAAGATTACTGCCGCGCAGCCGGAATTTGCCGGCCGTAAATTCCATCTCGTTTCTCTCATACTGGTTTTTTATGAGAATTGACGTAACCGCCGTCCTGCTTATCTGCGCGCCTTTTTTCAGGCGCAGGCACATTTCCGAAAAAGTATCCGGCGAGCCTATATTGTAAATGCTTGAGACCGACGCTACGACGATAACGTCCCTGCGCGTCAGCACCGACGTTGTGGCTTTGAGGCGCATTTGCTCAATATGCTCGTTTATAGCCGCGTCTTTTTCAATATACGTATCAGTCTGCGGAATATACGCTTCCGGCTGATAATAATCGTAATAAGAAATAAAATACTCAACTGCGTTGTCCGGAAAAAACTGTTTAAATTCCGCGTAAAGCTGCGCCGCCAAAACTTTATTGGGGGACATTATCAGCGCGGGCCGCTCCATACGCGCTATGACGTTAGCCATAGTAAAAGTTTTGCCCGATCCTGTTACGCCCAGCAGCGTCTGCCTGTTTTGGCCGGCGGCTATATTTGAAACAATTAAGTCTATAGCCTTGGGCTGGTCCCCCGCAGGCTTAAAATCCGAACGCAGTTTAAAAATTCCCATATATATATTTTATAAATTTAAAAACCCGTGGGCGCGGCAGCATTGCCGTGCGGCAGTTTGCGGGCTGCATATTCTGCGCTTCTTTTAGGATACATGTAAAAGCCGCAAAGCGCAAGGGCCAAAAGACCTAAACTTGTTTAGGTCTTTTGGCCCCTTAACAGCTCACCGTCTTTTTTAATTCAACATCGGATTTAATGCGGAGCAGGGAGTATCCTCTCCTTCAGGCGTACAAAACGCTCTCTTCCTTTCGCCGCCTGACAGAGTGAAACTAATTATATATTTAGGGGCGGCGCAGGCCTCCGCGTCAGACGTGAACAATGACGCTTTTCTGCAGGCGTTAATAATGCAGTCACTGCCGCTACATTTACCCAGCGAGAAACCAAAATTTCGGTTGGCCGGCGGACTAACATCAAGATTTCCGGCGGCGTTGATATCAATACCCGAATAGCCGCCAGTGCGCAGGTAATACCTGTTAGCCGCATCAGAAATTATTTTTAAGTTAGCCAACGCTTCCGCCGCGCGGGATTTTTCAACAGCTATAACATACTGCGGCAAAACAACAGCCGCCGCACACCCGCCGAATAAAACCACAAAAAACAAACCCGCAATCACAAGCGCTATTATAAGCCCCGTGGAACTTTTTTGCGGCGGCGTGGCAGCCTCTTCCGCCGGCGAAAAATTATTATTTACCACAAGACAGTCCGTAATAATATCATGCAGGGCCTGCTTTTTCTGCGTAAACGCGGCCATGATGAAACCTATATATAAAGTGAACATTGAAATAATTTTGGACAAGTTTCTCAGCAAAGCTTTGACAAAGGTCAATCTCTGCCCCTGCGCGTCCGTAACTTTTATGCCGAGAAGTTTTTTGCCCAGCGTGGCCTGCGTTGGAGACGATTCCATAAGCGAAAAATATAAAACCCAGACCGCAAAGAGAATTAAGAATTCTTCGCCGGCGTCGCTCGCCATTTTTATCGGGATGGTTACAAGCCATATAATAATGCCGTCAATGCAATACGCCACAAATCTTTTCCAAAATCCCGCGTACATATTATTCTCCTTTGCCCGCCAATGTGGACTGCAGAACAAGTATATCACAATTTGCTAAAATATACTCAGTAAAGGGTAGATTTTAGACGGTTATTAAAATTTTTGTTGAGAACTAGGGCAGTTGGCGCAGCGAAAAGCCTGGCAAGCCTGTCAGGCGTATCAACTAGTGAGCGCTGCCGCCGTTGGGAATAAGATTTTTGTTGAGAACTAGGGCAGTTGGCGCAGCGGTAGCGCGATCGCCTCACACGCGATAGGTCACAGGTTCAAATCCTGTACTGCCCATTTTTCTTTAGAAAAATGGTAGTAAGGAGGCAAACTGCTTTGCCTCCGTCGGGATTTGAAAGGCGGAGCGATGTTTTTGTTTGAGCGTTTGCCGTCAGGCAAACCGAAAGGCAAAAACCGCGAGCCCGGCCTGCAGGAAAATTCCGTCAGGAATTTTACCGGAAGGCAAATCCTGTACTGCCCATTTTTTTTAGCTTTTGTAGAACTTTCTGCAGCCGGTTTCCGTCAAAATGGAAAAATAATCGTTGCGGCAAGAGGAAAAAGAAATGGATTTTGGATTTTTATTCGGCGCGTTTGTAGGCATAATTTCAATTTTAAACCCCGTGGGCAACGTGCCGATATTTCTGGAGCACGTGCAGACGGACTCACCCCGCGTGCAGCAGGCTATTGCGCTTTTAATGGGACTTGCGATATTTATACTTCTGGTGTTTTTCTTTCTGACGGGCCGCGCGGCGCTTAATCTGTTCAGCATAACCATACCGGCGTTCAGGATAGCGGGCGGAATTTTAATTTTGCTCGTGGGCATACGCATGATGCAGGGCAAAAGCAAATTTTCCAACGAGGGCATACAGACGGCTTTCTCAACCAACAAAAACCCGTTTGAAGAGGCCAGCCTGCGCCTGGGCGCGATTATAGTGCCGGTGGCAATGCCGCTGTTCGTCGGCCCGGGGACAATCACGACGGTGGTTTTGTTCGCGGACAAAACAAAACACTTTCTTAATTTTGTGGGCATGATATGCGTGCTCGCGCTCTGCGCGGCGATAGTTACGACGTGCCTTGTGTCTTCCCGTTTTATTTACAGGATTTTGGGCAGCAACGGAATGCAGATAGTCGTGCGTTTTATGGGTATGGTTTTGTGCGCTATGGCCGTGCAGTTTATGATAGACGGCGTGGCCCAGCTTTTACCCGGCGTGCTCAACCCCATGTTTGTGCACCCCTCAGCCAAATAAATGGAATTAAAAGTAAAATATTACTCTTTCCTTTGGCCGGTAAATATGCCGGAAATTAACGGCGTAAAAACCGATTTGCAAAAATTCTATCCTGCCGCAAAACAAATTTTTATAGCGCTGTTTCCTTACTGGAATTCATCTCTGCCGCAGGAACTTTTAAATTTAACCGTCGCCGACTGGCTGGAACTGCGCGCGCTGCGCGGCAGCGCCGCGCCGAAGTTTGATTATTCGCCGCTGGCGGCCGTCAGGGTTTCCCGTTACGCGCGCGGGCGGGATTATCATAAAACAATCAAAAATTATCTGCGTGAAATTTTGGCTTACGTAAAAACGCAAATGCCAAACGCCGGCGGAAAAATATTTACGGACACTTCGTCAAACATAGCGGAAAAAAGGCTGGCCGCTTACGCGGGACTCGGCGCGCAGGGTAAAAATACTTTGCTTATAAATGAAGATTTGGGAAGTTATTTTTTTATTGGCGGAATAGTTTTTAACGCGGAGGTCTCAAATTTATTTCCGCCGCCGGAAAAAATGGAAACCAAACTTTTGTGCGCCGGATGCCTCCGCTGCATAAAGGCCTGCCCGACGGGCGCGCTGACGGAAAAAGGCGTTGAGCGCAAAAAGTGCCTCGCGCACTGGAACACGCAGACAAGGGAAAATATTCCCGCGGAAATTGTAAAAATAATGGGAAATATAGTTCAAGGCTGCGATATCTGCCAAGAAGTCTGCCCGCACAACGCCGGTCAAAATAACGCGGAAATTTTGGACGAAATGAAGCCTCTTATTTTATAATAAGCCGCGCCGCGCCATAACACGAGGAAAGAATACCATAGATTATAAAAAACCACGGGAAGAGATAATTAAAAAAAGTTACCCGCGTCGGTTTTTCAGGTTCTGCTGAATTTATTTTTATTTTTATTTTTTTGCCTATTTTAGGCTTCCAGCTGGTTAAAGTGCTTTCCTTGACCCTGACAGGCTGTCCATCTAAACAATATTCAATAACCGCGGAGTACATTATTTTTCCTTCTCTATCGCGGCCTTCTGCGTAATCTACAACCAGCGCGTCAAGCGTAATTGCTTTTTTGCTGTATAACGGAGAAATTTTAAGTATGTAAAAACCAAACGCGGTAAAAACAACTCCGCAAAAAAACAAAAGAAGCAGGCCCATTTTATTCCACCAATCCCAAACTTTTTATAAACGGCCCGTTGTCAACTTTGCGGCCGAGGAATTTTTCAACAATATCTTCTTCCTCATAAGTCCCGCCGACGGACAAAATATCTTCGCGGAATTTTTTGCCGGTCGCCGCGTCGTCAATTCCGTTTTTCTCAAACACGCTGAAAAAATCCTGCGCTATAACTTCCGCCCACAAATAACCGTAATATCCGGCGTCATAACCGCCCATAATATGGTCAAAACCCGCCTGCGGCAAAGTGCCCGGCGTTACCGGACCGCCGGTAATTCTGTCCGCCAGTTTAAAATAAAGTTCCGTCGTATCAACGGGTTTATTATGCGTGTGAAGATACATATCATAGTCCGCAAAAAACGCCTGCCGCTGATAAAAGCGCGCGCTCAAAGCGTGTTTGCCTTTTATCAGTTTTTCAATAATCTCGTCCGGCAGCGGCGCGCCGGTTTTATAATGTTTTGAGATTTTTTTAAGCACGACGGGCTGCCACGCCCAGTTTTCCAGCATCTGGGACGGCACTTCAACAAAATCGCCCGCCACGGCCGTGCCGGAGAGTCCCGAATATTTTGCTTTTGTCAGCGCGTTGTGCAGCACGTGGCCGAACTCGTGAAATAAAGTTTCCACCTCGTCGTGTTTTAACAAAGGCGGCATATTTTCAGACGGAGGATTAAAATTTGAGACTATCGCGGTAAACGGAATCTGATAACTTCCGTCCCGCTTTTCATGCCCGTCAACCAAATCAAAACAGGCCGCGTGTTTATATTTGCCCTCGCGCGGGAACATATCCATATAAACGTACGCAACGGTTTGTTTGTCGTCTTTATCCACGACCTTATACGCTTTAACGTCTTTGTGCCAGACGGGAATATTTGCCGGCTCAAAACTTACGCCGAACAGATTGCCGAAAATTTCCAGCATGCCGTTAATGACCGCGTCCGCCGGAAAATACTCTTTAATTTTTTCCTGGTCCACGCCGTAATTAAGTTTTTTATACTGATTACCCCAGTAGCCGGCCTGCCAGCCGTACAAAATTTTATCTTTGTCCCCCGTCGTATTTTGGCGGAGTTCCAAAAGTTTTTTGGTTTCTTTTTTACCGTAAGGTTTTAACTTTTTTTCCAAATCATGCAAAAAATTTTCCACGTTTTGAGGATTTTTAGCCATCTGATATTCAAGTTTAAAATCCGCATAATTTTTATAATCCAGCAGTTTTGCGACGGCGGCGCGCAGTTTTAGCGTGTCTTCCAAAAGTTTTACGTTGTCTTCCCCGCCGCGGCGCATGTATTTAAATTCAAGAGCTTTGCGCGCGGAGTCGCTTTCGCTGTTTTGCATAAAGGGCACATAGTCCGGATAATTTAAAGTAATTTTATATTTGTCCTCAACGCGCTCCAGACGGTCAATATATTCCTGCGGCAGGCCTTTCAAATCTTCAAGCGTCACAAGTTCAAAATCTTTATTGTCGCGTATATTTTTGGAAAACGTTATGGAATTTTCCGAGCGTTTTGTGCTGTTCTCTCTGTAAATTTCCAGTTTATCGTCGGGCAGATTAAGGCCGCTTTTCCTGAAACCAATCATCATGTCTTTGAGCAGTTTCGCTTCCGGCACGCCCAGAGACGGGGCGGTATCGGCGTATTCTTTGACCGCGTTGTACAAAGGTTTGCGCGTGCCGACTTCCACCATATACGCGCTGACCTCCGCCTGCAGTTCCGTGGCCGCGTCCCTCAATTTCCCGTCGGGGGATACGTAGGCGAGAAATAACGGAATGCCGAAAGCGTCCCCGTAATCTTCAAACGCGCGCGTATAAGCAAGCACGGTGTTTTCAAAAGTGCGCCGGCCGGCCGGCACGTTCAAAACTTTCTGCAAATCTTTTTCCAGCCGCGCGCGCGCCGCGCTTTCCGCCGCCGCCAAATCCCCCGCTTTATAATCAAAATGCAAAACGTTATTTTTAAATAAAGAATTTTCCATGCCAAACGCTCCTGCCGTCGTTAAAAAGAGACACAAAAGGACTATTAATTTTCTCATAATAAAAAATGTTCACTTTTTGATATACTATATTATATTAACTTCAGCGAGGTTAATTTAAAATAAAAAACATGTACGAACATTTCGTTCCGCAAGAAATCTTCCTTACAAAAGGAATCGGCAGGCACAAAGAAAAACTTGCAAGTTTTGAAGAGGCGTTACGCGACGCCCAGATTGCCCGTTTCAATCTTGTGCCCGTCTCAAGCATATTCCCGCCCAACTGCAAAACCATACCGGTTGCAAAAGGACTGGAATCACTGCGCAGCGGTCAGATACTCCACTGCGTAATAAGCAGAAATACAAGCGACGAACATAAACGCCTTATTTCGGCTTCCGTCGGGCTGGCTATTCCGAAAGAGCGCAAAACGCACGGCTATATTTCGGAACACCACAGTTTTGGCGAAACCGAAAAAAAAGCCGGCGAATACGCCGAAGATCTGGCGGCGCTTATGTTGTCAACCACGCTCGGAATTGAGTTTGACAATAATACCACATGGGACCAAAAAGAAGAAATTTGGAAAATGAGCGGTAAAATTGTCAGAACGACAAATATCACGCAGTCAGCAATCTGCGTAGGCGGTTTGTGGACGACTGTCGTCGCGGCCGCGGTTTTTGTCAGATAAAAACCGGCGCGCGTTGACGCTATTAATTTGTGAAAAAAAACAAAAAAATATTTATGGGGCTTGAGAGAAAAAATAACTCTCTGCCCCTTTGTAATTACGCGGTTATTCCGATACCGTTTGAAAAAACCGTTTCCTACGGCCACGGCACTTCGCGCGGGCCGGCCGCGGTTTTGGAAGCCTCAACGCAGGTTGAACTGTGGGACGAGGAAATTAAAAGAGAAATATGGGAAGACGGCATTTTTACGTCGGCCGCAGTCAACTGCAAAGGGACGACGGAAGCGGTTTTTGAACGCATTGAAAATACCGCGCGCGAAATTATTAAATACAAAGCCGTTCCTTTTTACGTCGGAGGCGAACACTCCCTCACCCAGCCGCTTGTCAAACCTTATATTGAAAAATATCCCGATTTAAGCATTTTGCATTTTGACGCGCACGCCGATTTGCGCGCGGAGTACGACGGCACGCCGTTCAGCCACGCCTGCGCGCTTTATCCGGCGTCAAGGCGGGTGCCTGTTGTGCAGGCAGGCATACGCAGCGTCGGCTCGGACGAATATCAAAATATCAACGCCGGCAAAGTAAAAACTTTTTTAATGCACGAGAACCGCGACATTAAAAAATTAATCCCGCAGGTATTAAAAAGTTTAACCGGCACGGTTTACATGACGCTGGACGTGGACGGGTTTGACCCGTCGGTAATTCCGGCGACGGGCACGCCGCAGCCGGGCGGTTTTAGCTGGTATGAAGCGCTTGATTTACTGCGCGCGGTAATTGAAAATAAAAAAATCGTCGCCGTGGATATAATGGAAACCGCGACGAAAAAAGACGACCACACGACGGAAATGAACGTCGCAAAATTAATTTACCGCCTGATGGGATACTTAAGTTTAAAAAAATAATTCGTTATGAATAAAACCTCCCTCGGGAAAAACCGCGGGAGGTTTTTTTGTGTGCGGCTAAAAAAGGGACACTTTATTTACATATATCTTTTTAATTCTGCCCGTTTTTGACAAAAACGGTCTCAGGCGTAAAATATAATGGGCAGGCTCTTTTTTTCTATACCAAATCTGTTATATAATTTGCGTATGAAAATAAAAAAAGTTTGCCGCGCCGCAGTCAAACGAAGGCGGGGATTTACGCTCATTGAACTTCTCGTCGTGGTTCTAATCATCGGAATACTTGCCGCCATAGCTCTTCCAAAGTATAATAAAGCGGTGGAAAAAGCAAAAGCCTCCGAAGGACTTATAAATCTAAAAGCTATGGCCGACGCCGAGGAACGTTATTATCTTGAGAACGGAACCTACACGGATAATTTGGCGGAATTGGACACAGGATTTGAAACCAAATGGAATTTTACAACATACGCCACTTCCATAGAAAAAAATAAAATTTCTTCGGTCAAATTAGATAATGTAAAAATAACATTGGAAATTTATTTAAACAATTCAAGCGTTGGACGCAAAAGAAAATGCATGACCCAGCAGGAAAATATTGATATTTGCAAATCTTTGGGGGCCGTGACATGCGAAAGCGTTCCCTCCCAAACCGGCCGCATGGACTGCGCTTTCTGAAATTCTAATGACTAATCTAAATTAATTATATTTTTGATAAAGACCGTTGTTTTGGGCCCAAAACGGCGTTTATTTGAGATTTTGACTGTTTTGCTTATGTTGGACTGTTTTATAAAAAAAGCGTTAAAATTTTATATTTTAACGCTTTTTTATGTTTTTACGACGAGGATTTCCGTGTTTTCATGTGAAAACCGCAAACGCGCTTTACAACATCTTATTCCGCAGCCTTTCGGCGATATTCTCAAGCTGGTCAATGCTATTATAATGAATAATCAAAGTTCCTTTATTCATTTTGTTGCCGTACTTAACTTCAACCTTGGTGCCGAGCGCTTTTTGAAGACCTGACTCAAATTCAATGACCTCAGCTGGCCTGTCTGATTTTTTTGCCGGCTTTGGCGAAATAATATCCCGCGCGGCCTGCTCAGCCTGCCGGACGGACATTTTCCCCCCCTTCAGCCTGGCAAACAAAATTTCTCTTTTCTTAGGATCCGCAATCATTAAAAGCGCGCGGCCGTGGCCTTCTGAAATAACGCCCTGCTCTATAGAGGCCTGCATTTCTTTAGGCAAATCCAGAAGCCTTAAGGAGTTGGAAACCGCGGCCTTTGATTTACCGCAATACATTGCCAAATCCGTCTGGGAAATCAGAAATTTTTGTATAAGATTTTTATAGCCGAGGGCCACTTCTATAGCGTTTAAGTCCTCCCTCTGTATATTTTCTATAAGAGCCAGCGCGGAAAGTTCTTTATCGCCTATACCTTTATGTATAATAGCGTCAATTTCGGTAAGGCCGGCAAGCTTGCTTGCCCTGTACCGCCTTTCTCCAACCACAATTTCATACTTATTCAACCCGCCGTCATATACGACAACTATGGGCTGCGTAAGCCCGTGCTGCTTTATTGATTCGGCAAGCCCCTGCAAACTTTCTTCATTAAAAACTCTGCGCGGCTGAAACCTATTGGGGACAATATTATCAAGCGGAATTTTTTGTATATTTTTCCCCTCTGCCGGGCCGGATGTGCCCAAAACTTCCTGCGTTTGCTTTAAAAGCGCGTCCAAACCTTTACCGAGTGCCTGTCTGCTCATATATTATCCTCCGAAATCATAGGCTGCCGTGGTTAATTTAAAATTTTTCAGCGCTTCGGCGTCAAAGCCGCGCCGCGTTAAAAATTCTTTGGCAAACTCTATATATGCCAGCGCGCCGCGGCAGCCGGGATCATATTCAAAAATACTCTGGCCAAAACTGGGCGATTCCGCCAGCCTTATATTGCGCGGTATTGGCGTTTTGTACACCTTGTCGCCGTAAAATTTATTGATTTCCTGCAAAACCTGGTTAGACAAATTCATTCTGCTGTCATACATTGTCAAAAGGCCGCCGTCTATACTCAGCTTAGGGTTTAAAAACTGCCTTATTTTAGCGGTTGTATTGATAAAGTGGGCAAGGCCTTCCATAGCGTAATATTCGCACTGTATAGGCGTAATCACGCTGTCAGAGGCTACCATCGCGTTTAAAGTAAGCAGACTGAGCGACGGCGGACAGTCAATTATTATAAATTTGTACATCTTTCTGACTGGTTCCAATGCTTCTTTGAGCATGTTTTCGCGGTTATTGACATTTACCAGTTCAACCTCCGCGCCGGCCAGGTTTTTGCACGCGGGAAGAATATCAAGCATTTCATTGGAACTTTTTTTGACAACGTCGTCAAAAGAGGCAATTTTCATGAGCAGGTGATAGACGGATTTTTCCCCCTCCTTTAAAGTAATGCCCGCGCCCGACGAGGCATTGCCCTGCGGGTCAAAATCCACAAGCAAAGTTTCCTGGTTTAACGCGGCAAGCGCGTGGGCCAGATTAATAGCGGTTGTCGTCTTGCCTACGCCTCCCTTCTGATTCGCTATTGAAACAATTTCAGCCATAAAATCTCCAAATAATAAGATAATATAGTAAAGCAAATTTTTAAAGATATTGCACGCGCGGGGCATTTCGTCAAGAAATGCCCCGCGCGTCACGCCGCAGCGCAGCGAAGGCGGACACTTAAGACGCGGATAATATGCAGCAAGAACAACGCGTTTAGTTTTTTTGTCGTCTTCTTTTCCGCTTTCTGCCTGCTTATCTGCAACCCGCCTTCGCTGCGCTACGGCGCGGCGCAGGGGATATTTCGTTAGAAATATCCCCTGCATTTTCACGTGAAAAAAGTTAGTAATACTAACTTAATTGCCAATCATTTATTACTGCAAAAATAATCTAAGTAAAACAAAAACCGATTTATATAATTTAAGTTTAAAAAATTAAATATGAATATCATATTTTATTTTTATCTATTAGTAGTATGCATTAAAGGAGGAAACGATGTTTATAAAAATCATATTTTGGTTCTGTACAATTGTAAGCACAGTAGCCGCAATCAAAACCCTGTTCCTGCAATAGAAATCACGACAGTCCTTTTGATATACCGAAGGACTGCCTGTGTTTTTTATCAAAATTTTTAGTATACTAAATATACTATAATACTATACTTCAAATTAATTAATAAAAAATCAGGGAAAAAGTTTTATTCCTACGAGAGTAAAAAATTTACGCGCAGTAAACGCCGCACGAACGGGTTTAATGCGTACTTTAAATTTGTGCCGGCCTTCGTTGAATAAAAATTATTTATGCTAAAAAACGCCGTTTTCAGAAAGGTGGGAATACAGACGGGGGAAAAGGGGTACGGGCCAGAGTATGTAAACATATAATGTCAGCGCGCCCAAAAAAAAGACCATGCATTTCGCATGGTCTTTTTTGTATAAACCAACTAAAGAGATTAACGTTTTGAGAACTGGAATCTCTTTCTCGCGCCAGGCTGGCCTGGTTTTTTGCGTTCCACCATTCTGGGGTCTCTCGTCAGAAAACCGGCTTTTTTAACAAGCTTTTTAAAATCATCGCTTATCAGAGCTATGGAGCGCGCTATCGCGTGCCTTACCGCGCCGGCC
The DNA here is from genome assembly GCA_031254225.1 of Candidatus Elusimicrobium euhamitermitis. Classification (GTDB taxonomy): domain Bacteria; phylum Elusimicrobiota; class Elusimicrobia; order Elusimicrobiales; family Elusimicrobiaceae; genus Elusimicrobium; species Elusimicrobium euhamitermitis. The sequence goes on along the minus strand of JAIRUU010000008.1, from coordinate 1,094 downwards.
TGCGAAGAAATGCCGCCGCCTTTAACCGTGGCTACAACGTCATATTCTTTGTCCGAGCCTGTCACCGTCAGCGGGGCTTTAATATCTTTCTGATATTTTACCGAGGACTGGAAATACTGCTCCAGCGGTTTTTCATTGACGGTAATTTTGCCTTTGCCTTTAATTAACTGCGCCGTGGCTATTGAAGTTTTCCTTCTGCCGACGTTTGTGGATTTTTCTTTTGCCATAAAAATTTATACCTCTTATTTAGCTTTTTTCTGGGCGAACTGCCCAGCAAAAGCATGCTCCGCGCCAGCGAAAAGTTTTAACCTTTTCATGCGCGGCGCGCGCAGTTTGTTTTCGTCCAGCATTCTTTTTACCGCGAGTTCTAAGACGACGGTAGGGTCCTTTTCAAACTGTCTTTTAAAAGGTATTTCTTTGCCGCCTTTGGCGTAGCCGGAATGGGTAAAATACACTTTCTGATTGGCTTTATCGCCGGTAACCTTAATTTGGCCAACATTCGTTACGACGACAAAATCCCCGCAGTCCATATGCGGAGTGAAGGTTTTTTTATGTTTGCCCATGAGCAGCACCGCGGCCTGAGTGGCCAGCCTGCCCAGAGTTTTGCCTGAAGCATCAAGATGATGCCACTGTCTGGAGCTTTCTGTTTCCTTGACGGAAGGGAGAAAAGTTTTTGTCATATTTTTATTTTTTTAACCTATATAATTTTTGGCAGCGAAGTGGTGGCCCGCTGTCAGCAATTGACTCGGTTGTATATATTGTACAAAATTTTCTTATCGGTGCGCGCGGGCCGTGCGGTAATAAACGGGCGAATGAGGGGAACCGCGCAAGATGCAAAATTAAAACCGCAGTCAAAAACAACACGAAAAATAACTCTAAATATACTAGAGCGGCTAGTTATAATTATTTATGTCTATAATATACTAAAATATGATATATTACACTGTGTAACCGAATTTTGTCAGGAGGTTTTTATGAAAAATACTATAAAAAATTTTGCTTTTGCGGCGGTTTTGTTTTTTGCCGCAGGAACAGCCGCGCTCTGCGCGCAAACTGTCAGCGACTATCAAGCCTGCCGCTGCAGACAAAGCTCT
>JAIRUU010000016.1 GCA_031254225.1 Candidatus Elusimicrobium euhamitermitis | reverse complement strand
CAGAGCCCGCGCTGGTTTCCAGTTATATTTACTCCGCCCCCACTCTGCCCGGCGGCATGACGGAAGAACAGGCGCGCGGGCAGGTTTGGGACCAGCTTTCGCGCGACATCGTCAAACGCACGACGGACGGTTTCGGGTCGGTCTGGAGCCAGAGCAGCAAACGCACGCAGGCCAACCAGGAATACACCACCATTACGCAGTAAGGATTTTATGCCCGCGCTTGACTTAAATACTTTAAGCAAACATCTTGCGGAAAATAATTTTTCCCCCGTGTATATGTTCACTGGGGAAGACGTTTACCGCAAAAACGCTTTGCTTGACAAAATTGTCAAAAAGCTTGCCGTTGACGATTTTAATTATGCGAAGGAAGACGCGGCGCGCACTGATATGGGCGAGATTTTGGCGCTTGCAAACACCGCGCCCGTGTTTTCTGACCGCCGCGTAATTTTTTTAAATAATATTGACAAGCTTAAAAAAGAAGCGCAGTCCGCGCTGCTGGGTTACCTTGAACTGCCGCTGCCGTCCACGGTGCTTATTTTATTCCACAATGATCCCAAAAAATTAAAGACTGACGCGTCCGTCAAAAAAGCCGCGGCGGACGTCGGCGTGAGCGTGGATTTTCCGGAGTTAAAAGACGCCGCCCTTGCCGCGTGGATAAAAAGTAAATTTAAAGAAAAAAATTTGGACGCGTCTTATGAAGCCGTTGAAGTTCTGGCGGACAGCGTCGGCGGCGATTTGGCCGCGCTTGAGCAGGAAATTGAAAAAATATTTTTATATAAAGGCGCGGGCGTAGCAGACAAAGAAGACGTTTTGGCCTGCGTTGGTTTCAGTAAAGAAGAAAACCCTTTTGCATTGTCCAACGCGGTGCTGACGTGCGACAAAAACACCGCGCTTACGCTGGTCGGCAGGCTGCTTGAAGAGCGCGAATCGCCGGTGTCAATTTTAAACAAAATTTCAGCCTGCGTTTTGAAAATGGCGCGCATAAAACGGCTCTCCAACGCCGGTTACGGCGCAACGGAAATTACGCAGGGCGCGGGCCTTATGTTTTGGGAGGGCCGTCTTGCGGCCAGCGCGCGGGTTTTCCCGCCGGAAGCCGCGCTTGTCAGAACGCTTGAAAAAATTATTGACGCGGATATGCAGTTAAAATCTTCTTCCGGCGCGGACCCGGAAATTCTGCTTAAAGGCGTTTTAATGGGGCTTTTTGTGAAGTGATTATTTGATTATGTAGCAGGTAATTCCGGCTATGCACGCCGTAGAGGTTCCTGTTTTTCCGCCCAAACTTTCGCAAACATAATTCCAGCTTGTCGTATATGTCGCGCAGACTACTTCATTGGTATACGATATGCCTATATAATATTTTGTTGCTATGGGCAGCCTGTTGCCCAGGGCCTTAAGTTTGTCTCTCGTCCCGAAATCAAAGAGTGAAGTTGTTTTACGGTTCAGCCCGTTGGAGCCGGCCAGTGTGGAAACCGCGCCTGGCACTTCAATATCAAGCTGGTCAAGGTCGGTGCTGTAAGAACCCGTTTCCAAAAAATGCCTGTCATTGGCCAGCGATATTGCCTTGGTCATTAACAAAGCTTCCGCCGCGCGGGATTTTTCCACTGACCTGTTATACTGCGGCAAAGCTATCGCCGCAAGAATTCCTATAATAAGAACTACTACCAATAATTCTATAAGAGTAAAACCTGTGTTTTTATTCATGCATAAAGTATGCCAAAAACGGTTAATGTCTGAAAGATAATAGCCGTTTTACTTTTTTCTTACCCTAAGTAATTAGGCTGTAATTTTTTTCATCCGCTGATGTCCGGCGTCCGAAATTAACCGGAGTAATTTGGTAAAATATATTTTCAGGTCCCGTTCGTCTAGCGGTCCAGGACATCGCCCTCTCAAGGCGGAGATCACGGGTTCAAATCCCGTACGGGACGTTTTTTCTTAGGACTAGAGCGTCTTTGAATTTTTCCCTCCGGCTGGACTGCGCCGCGCTCCGCGCGTTCCTTGCAAATGTACCTACTACGGGAAAAATTCAAATCCATCTCAAAATCCCGTGAAAAATTTATAATGATGGAATTGGGAAATACCGTATTTTGTTTTCTGCTCCTGCTAAGAGGCTGATTATGAAAAAAATATTATCGTTGCTGTTTATCTTTTTTTGCTCGGCGGCGGTTTACGCGCAGGATAAAAATAATAATTTTGCCGTAGCGTTTGAAACTTCCTCTTATACTTACGAGGAGCCGGCTGTCGGCGTGAAACTTAACGGACCGAAGTACGGCGTTTCGGCGGAATATTTTGGCTGGAATCCGGAGACGGGCGGCCTGTTTTCGGCGGCGCAGCTGGTTTTTATGACGGGAAACGTTACTTATAACGGCGCGCTTATGGACGGCACGCCGCATACCGCAAGCGGCATACAGGATTATTATTTTGAGGGCCGCCTGCTGCTTGGTTTTGTGGTAAAGGCGGACAACATAGGGACTGATTTTTGGCCTTACCTCGGCATAGGTTACAGACAATTGTTTGACGGCATGGGCGCGGACCAATACGGTTATGACAGAATTTCAAAATATACTTATATTCCCGCCGGCCTTAAAACGCGTTTTAAAATGATTAACGGCTGGACTTTAACATTGACGGGCGAATATGATATTTTCTTAAGCGGCAAACAGACCAGCGATTTTGGCGAAGTTGTTACAAATAACCAGACCGACGGCATGGGCGCGCGCGTTTCCGCGCGGCTTGCTAAAAACTTAGGTAAAGTAAGTTTATTTGCGGAGCCTTTTTACAGGTACTGGCATATAAAGGATTCTGAAGTTTCTTATTCTTATGTTCTTGACGCATATTTATATGAGCCGGAAAATAAAACAAACGAATACGGCCTTAAAATAGGAGTAGCTTTTTAAATGGAAATAGGAATAGTGGGGCTGCCCAACGTCGGCAAATCAACGCTGTTTAACGCTTTAACCTGCGCGGGCGCGGAGGCGAGCAACTACCCTTTTTGCACTATTGAGCCCAACGTCGGCATAGTGCCCATACCGGACCGGCGGCTGGACAGACTTTTTGATATTTTTAAACCGCCTAAAAAAACGCCCGCCGCGATAAAGTTTGTTGACATTGCCGGCATTGTTGAAGGCGCCAGCAAAGGCGAGGGCCTCGGCAATAAATTTCTTGCAAATATACGCGAGACGGACGCCATAATCCACGTCGTCCGCCTGTTTGAAGATTCAAATATTACGCACGTCATGAATTCCGTTGATCCGCTGCGCGACGTTGAAGTTATTGAAACCGAACTCATGCTTGCGGACCTTGAGTCTGTTGAGCGCATGCTGCCCCGCCTGGAAAGTAACGCCCGCGGCGGCAAAAAAGAAGCTATAGCGCAGCTGGAAACTATTAAAAAAGTTAAAAAATGTCTGGAAGACGGTAATTCCGTTTCGTCGCTGGGTTTAAGCGCGGAAGAGTTAAAAGAGTTTCAGTTTCTGACGGCAAAACCTATTTTATACGTAGGCAACAATTCGGAAAAAAGAAACGCCGCCAACGCCGAAAAGCTGGCCGCTTACGCCAAAAAAAATAACGCCGGCTTTGTGGAGTTATGCGTAAAATTTGAAGCGGACATAGCCGAACTTTCCGAAGAAGAAAAACGCGCTTTTCTGGCCGATACCGGCAGCGATTACACCGGCCTTGAAAAAATAGTGCGCGAAGGTCTTAAACTCTTAAATCAATGCACCTCTTTCACGGCGGGCGCGGAAGTTGAGGTGAGAAGCTGGCTGATCCCCGTCGGCTGCAGCGCGCCGCAGGCCGCGGGCAAAATACACACTGATTTTGAAAAAGGTTTCATCCGCGCCGACGTGTATACTTTTGAAGATATTGATAAATACGGTTCCGAAAAAATTTTACGGGAAAAAGGCCTGATCCGCTCCGAAGGCAAAGAATATATAGTCAAAGACGGCGACATCTGCCTGTTCAAAATCAATGCATAAAACGTGTAAACATTTTAATTATTGCGGCGGGTGCCAGAATATGGACCTGGGCTGCGACGCGCAGGTCGCGCTTAAACTGGCGGAGCTGCGCAAACTGCTCGCGCCGTTTTGGTCTCACGATATTATCGTCCACAAAAGTCCCGCGCCGGAATATTACAGAAATAAAATTGAAGTTTCTTTTTGCAATCAGGTGCACTGGCCGGAACCTTTTAACAAAAATTACCGCCGTGAAAAAGGCGCTCCGCTGGTGTTTGAGACTGCGCTGGGCTTTAAAGTAAAAGGCACGTGGGACCGCGCGGTTGATATTGAAGAATGTATAATTTTTGAGCCGTGGCTCATACCGCTTTTAAACGCCGTCCGCGCGTGGGCCAAGGCGGAAAACCTGGCTTATTACGACGGGCGCAAGCACACCGGCGTTTTACGCGGCATGATGATGAGAAGCGCAAAAAACACCGGCCAGAAAATGATTGTTTTAATAACCGCGCAGGAGATTGAGACGGCTGGTTTTATAAAAGCCGTTGAGAGCGTGCTTCCGGACGCTAATATTTTACACTCGGTAAACATAAGCGTGTCAGACGGCGCGGGCCTGGCGGACATCAGAATTTTAAAAGGCAGAAACGCTATTGAAGAAAAAATTATTCTGGGCGATATGGAAAAAACTTTCCGTCTCTCCGCCCAGTCGTTTTTCCAGACAAACACTCTTGCCGCGCAGGAAATGTACGGCCGCGTAAGAGAGGTTGCCAAACAGTTAAAACCGCAGACCATTTATGATTTATACGGCGGGGCGGGCAGTTTCAGCCTGACATGCGCGGACATAGCGGAAAAATTATTTTGCGTTGAGAACGTCCCCGCCGCGACGGTTGACGGCGAGGCCAACGCGAAACTTAACGACGTAAAAAACGTAAAATTCGTCTGCGCGCAGGTGGAGGATTATTTAAGACACAATAAACTGAGCGCGCATAACAGCCTTATAATTTTGGACCCGCCGCGCGCCGGCCTGCACCCTGCGGCGGTAAAGGCCGTTGCGCAGAGCTGCGCGCCCGATATTGTTTATATTTCCTGCAATCCCGTCACGCTCGCGCAAAATTTAGAGAGGATGGCGGAAAATTATACAATAAAAAATATAGAAGCTTTTGATTTTTTCCCCAACACAAAACATATTGAAACCTTAGTAGAGCTTAAATTAAAATGACGGAAGATTTCCTCTCCCAACTAAATCCCGCGCAGCGGGAAGCCGCGGAATATGACAAAGGCCCGTGCCTTATCATAGCCGGCGCGGGCACGGGCAAAACCAAAACTTTAACGACGAAAATAGCCGTGCTTATAGCCCGCGGCGTTAACCCTTCCCGCATACTGGCCGTCACTTTTACCAACAAAGCCGCGCAGCAGATGAGGGACCGCGTGGAAGCTCTTGTGCCGGGTTACGGCGGCAGAGTCTGGATACACACGTTTCACAGTTTTGCCGTGCGCGTCTTGCGGCAGAACGCGGCGGCGTTAAAACTAACCAAAGATTTTGCTATTTACGACGAGACCGAGCAGAAAAAAATAATTACCCTCGCCCTGCAGGAAATGGGACAGAAGGACCCCAAAAAAGAAATCAACCAATATATTTCCATGATTTCCCGCGCCAAAGACGATATGATTGACCCCGAAAGTTTTGCCATATCCGCGCTGGCGTCAAATTCAGATTTCAAAATCCGCGCGGCGGAAGTTTATAAAAGATATCAGAAAAAACTGGAAGAAGCCGGCGCTTTGGATTTTGGCGATTTATTGGTAAAAGCCGCGCAGCTGCTCAGAGAGCACGACGAGGTGCGCGAATATTACCAGAACTATTTCCAGTACGTTCTGGTGGACGAATATCAGGACACAAATCATACGCAGTATATTATCACGCGCACTTTGGCTTACAAGCACCGCAATCTCTGCGTGGTAGGGGATCCGGACCAGAGCATTTATTCCTGGCGCGGCGCTAATATCAGAAATATTTTGGAATTTGAAAAAGATTTTCCCGACGCCAAAGTTATTACGCTGGAGCAGAATTACCGCTCCACGCAGATTATTTTGGACAGTGCCAATAAACTTATACGCAGAAATAAAAAACGCAAGGACAAAACGCTGTTTTCCGACAAAAAATCCGGCGAGGAACCTGAAGTGCGCGAACTGCTGACCGAAGGCGAGGAAGCCCGCTGGGTGGCGCAAAATATAGCAAACCTTGTGGAAGAGGGCGCGGGATTAAACGACGTCGCGGTTTTTTACCGCACAAACGCGCAGAGCAGAAATTTTGAAGATAATTTCCGCCGCTTTCAGCTTCCGTACCGGCTTATAGGCGCGGTGCGGTTTTATGACCGCAAAGAAATTAAAGATATTTTGTGTTATGCCCGCGTGCTGGTTAATCCGGCGGATACGGTCAGTCTTCTGCGCATTTTAAACACGCCGCGGCGCGGACTGGGGGAAAGCGCGCAGGAAAAATTTTTGGCTTACGCGGCGGAAAATCATATGACGCTTTACCACGCTTTGCAGCGCGCCGCTTTTGTGGAAAATTTAACGCCGACAGCCCGCCGCGCGGCGCAGGAATTTATAAACTTGTGCGATACGCTGCGTATTGAAATGAAATCCGTGAGCGCCACGGATATCGTCAATAAAATCCTGCACATGTCCGGCTACTGGAAATCCATTGAAGACGAAGTGGAAAAGGACCCGGAAAGCGGCGCGCGGCTTGACAACCTGCAGGAACTTATAAACGCGGTTAAAGAATATGAAGAACGCTGCGGGCGTTTGGAAAAAGAGCCTTCGCTTTCCGAGTTTGTGCAGGAAATTTCTTTAATTACCGGCGGAGATGATGCCGACGTATCAGCCGGCGCGGTAACTTTGATGACCGTGCATTTGGCAAAAGGTCTGGAGTTTAAAAACGTTTTTGTGACCGGCCTGGAAGAAGGCTTGTTCCCGCTGGCCAGCAAAGACGATGACGATTTGGAAGAAGAACGCCGCCTGTGTTACGTGGCCATGACGCGCGCCAAAGACAGACTGTTTTTAACTTATGCCAGCACGCGGCGCGTTTTCGGCAAGATGTATACAAACTTGCCGTCTAGATTTTTATTTGAAAGCGGGCTGATTACCGAGGATACCCCGGGCCCCCTGGCCGCTCCGCCGCCGGCGTATAAACCTAAGTATGACGGACAAAACCGCCCAAAATTCACGCCCTATTTCGGCAGAAAAAAAGATAAAGACGTTGACGCGCACGGTTATGAAATAGAAGAAAGCGAGCAGGGTTATAGCGCGCCGCTCGGCCGCAGCGCGGAAACCGCGCCCGACGTGCACGTGTCCGCCAAAACGCCAAAGCAGGGCATGCGCGTACGCCACGCGGTGTTTGGCGAAGGAAAAATAGTTGATATCGCAGGCTCCGGCGAAGCGGCTAAAATTACCGTGCTTTTTTCCAACGGCACGCGCCGTACTTTTATGTTAAAGTACGCGCCTTTGCAGCTGTTATAAAAGCTTCCTCGGCAGCCACGAGATAAAAAACGCTTGCCAAACGCGGTAATATTTATTACACTTTTTTCGTAAGGCAAATGTGAAGTGTTTCCCCAGGAGGATATACATTATGGCAGAAAAAGT
>JAIRUU010000061.1 GCA_031254225.1 Candidatus Elusimicrobium euhamitermitis | reverse complement strand
TTAAAGATATTTTCAAAAATATTTTTAAGAAAAAAGAAACGCCAGCCGGCGGCGGGGATAAACCAGGCGCGGAAATTGTGATGAACAGAACCGCCGGCGGTATTGACATTGCCGCGTATGTGTGATAAACTATATTTAGATTTACACTCTTTAATAAGAGCGGCTTGGGTTCCAAGCCGCTCTTTAGTTTAGAAACATTAGTGTTTTTCCTCTCCCTTTTGGGAGAGGAAAGAAATCTGAGGACGGAGTATTAATAATGAAAGACATTAAAACCGTGGAATCGGTGGTCGGTTCCGCTTTGGCGGGCTCGGGTTTTGAGCTTATTGACCTTATTATCCAAAACCAGGGGAGCAAAAAACTTTTGCAGTTTTTTGTTGACAATGACTGCGGCGGCATAAATTTGGACGAGTGCGAAAAAGCGTCCCGCTTAATTGACAGCATTCTGGAAATGGAAAATATCATTGACGGGGCGTATATACTGGAAGTTTCTTCCCCGGGCGTAAAACGGGTGCTCAAAAAACCGGCGCATTTCCAAAAATACATCGGCGAACGCGCGAGAATAACGCTTAAAACGCCGCTTGAAAACCGCGCCAATTTTACCGGCGTTATCACCGCCGCGGACGATAAAGAAATGACGCTTGAAGACGGCACCAGCAAATTTGTTTTTAAGTACGAAAACATTAAAAAAGCAAACTTGGACCCTGTGCTTGAGTTTTAAAAAAATTAAAAAAGAGGTAAACAAACATGGAAGGCAATGCAAAAGAATTAATCATGGCCCTTGAAGGTCTTGAGAGAGAAAAAAATATTAAACGCGAAGATATTTTAAGAACTATTGAAGACGCGCTTGTTTCCGCGCTGCGCAAAAATCTTGGCAAGACCGCGCAGATTACCGCGAAAATTGATTTGAACGACGGCACCGTCCGCGCTTTCCAGGTTTTGAACATCGTTGACAACATTGTAAATTCCGAAATGGAAATTTCTCTTGAAGACGCCAAAAAAATGGACAAACGCTCCGAAACCGGCGGCACGATTACCAACGTGCTTGAAGTGGAAGATTTTTCAAGGATAGCGGCGCAGATAGCAAAGCAGGTTTTAATACAAAAAGTGCGCGGCATTGAGCGCGAAAATACTTATAAGGAATTTAAACCGAGAGAGGGGGAAGTTATCACAGGCTCCGTCCGCAGGTTTTCCGACAGGGATATTATAGTTGACCTCGGCAAAGTTGAGGCTATACTTCCGTACTCCGAGCAGATTAAAAAGGAACGTTATTCAAACGGCTCCCGCATTAAAGCTATCATCACAAAAGTTCTTTCCCAGCAGGATTTGATTACCGCGGGCGAGGACCCTGCGCTCGGCCGCTACAAAAGCGCTGCTTATAAAATGGACAAAGGGCAGAGGGGGCCTTACGTTATTCTGTCCCGCACGAGCCCTGAATTCCTGGAAGATTTATTTAAAGTTGAAGTGCCGGAAATCGGCGAGGGCATTGTTGAGATTAAAGGCATTGTCAGGGACCCCGGGTTCCGCGCCAAAATCCTCGTCAGGAGTTATGACAATAAGGTTGACCCCATAGGCACCTGCGTGGGCATGCGCGGCATAAGAATACGCGCGGTAATGAACGAACTTTCCGGAGAGAGAATTGATTTGATAGCTTACAGCGAAGACGTCAGCACGCTGCTCATGAACTCCATTTCGCCGGCAAAAGCAAACTCCGTCAAAATCATAAGCATAGAGGAAAGGAAAGCCCTCATCATAGTGCCCGACGACCAGCTTGCCATAGCCATAGGCAAAGACTGGCAGAACATAAAACTCGCGGGAAAACTTACCGGCTGGGAAATTGAAGTCAAGAGCGAAACGCAGAAAGCGCAGGAAGGCCAGCAGACCGTGGACGCGCTTGAGAACCTGCTCTCGTCGGTGGAAGGCATAGGGCCGAAGACGGCGGAAACGCTGGTAAAAGCCGGATTCTCCACCGTGGAAAAAATTGCGGAGCTTACGCCCGAGCACCTGTCCACCGTGCAGGGCATAGGCGAAAAGACGGCCGCCAAAATTATTGAAGGCGCGAAAAAATATTTAGAAGCGCAAAACGCTCCGGCGCCGGAGGTCCAAAATGACAGCGAAAAAGAAAATAACTAAGGAAGACGCTAAGACAACGGCCTCCGACAAAAAAGCGGTTTCCAAAAAAACGGAAACAAAAAAAATTGAAAAACCGACCCAGCCTTCGCTACGCTCCGGCGCGGCTAACGCGGCTGACGCGGCAAAAAAAGAAATAAAAAAAATTGCGCCGAAACAGCCGGTCAAAAAACCGGCGCCCAAAAAAACCGCCGCAAAAAAAATTGAAGAGGAAATTGAGGAAGAAGCTCCGCGCCAAAAATCTTTTTTCACGCCCGCGGCAAAAGTTGTTCCGCAGCCGGTTCCGGCTCCCGCGCCTGCGCCAGCTCCCGTCGTAGCGCCAAAGCCTGCCCAGCCTCCGCTTCGCTCCGGCGCGGCTGACGCGCCGCAGCCAGCCGTTCAGCCAAAGCCCGTGGCTCCGCAGCCCGCGCAGCCTAAACCTTTTACGCCCGCGCCCGCGCAGCAGCCAAAGCCGTTTGTCCAGCCGCAGCCTAAACCAGCGCCTTTGCCGGCGGCAAAGCCGGCCCCGGCCCCAGTGCCGCAGCCTGCGCCGAAACCGGCGGCAGGCCCGGCGCAGGTACAGCCTAAACCTTTTACTCCGGCCGTCCAGCCGCCGCGCTCTGACGCACCGAAACAGGCGCAGCCGCAGCCAAAACCGTTTACGCCGTCTCAGCCTAAACCTATTATACAACCCAGGCCGTTCACTCCGCCGCAGACTAAAGCCCCGCAGCCAAAGCCCGCGCCGAAACCGGCCCCCGCGCCGCAGCCCAAACCCAAGACGGAAGAAAAGCCGGAAACTCCGGCGGAAAATCTGCCCGTCATAAAAATCGTCGGCACGCCGACGGTAAAAGAACTTGCCGAAAAGATGGATATTAAAATAGGCGACTTTATTAAAAAACTGATGGGCTTAGGCATTTACGCCACCATAAACCAGCGTCTTGAAAGCGAAATTATTGAACTTATCGTCGCGGAATGCGGGTTTAAGGCGGAAATAGCGCAGGAGTTTGTGAAAGACGCCATAACCGCGTCCGCCGAAACCGCGGACAAGCCGGAAGATTTAAAACCGCGCGCGCCCGTCGTAACAATCATGGGCCACGTGGACCACGGCAAAACCAGCCTTCTGGACGCTATAAGGAAGTCAAACGTCGTGGCGGGCGAAGCGGGCGCTATTACGCAGCACATCGGCGCTTACCGCGTTAAAACGCCGCGCGGCTATATTACTTTTTTGGACACGCCAGGCCATGAAGCGTTTACCGCCATGCGCGCGCGCGGCGCGCAGGCTACGGACATTGTTATATTGGTAGTCTCCGCCACCGACGGCATAATGCCGCAGACCATTGAAGCCATGGACCACGCCAAAGCCGCCGGCGCGCCGATAATAGTCGCGGTAAATAAAATTGACTTGCCCGGCGCAAATCCTGACAAAGTAAAACAGGAACTTGCCAACCGCGGCCTTATCCCCGAAGAGTGGCAGGGCAAAACAATATACGTTGAAATTTCCGCCAAGAAGCGCATTAACATAGAGAAGCTGCTTGAAATGGTTTCTCTTCAGGCGGAAATGATGGAACTTAAAGCAAATCCGAACCGCGCCGGCGTCGGCGTAATTCTGGAAAGCAAAAGGGACAATAAACGCGGCATAGTGGCCACAGTGCTTGTGCAGAAAGGGACGATAAAAGTGGGCGACCCTTTTATAGTCGGCACCGCTTTTGGCAAAGTGCGCGCGCTTATTGACGAAAATTCAGTGAGGCACCAGTCGGTGGGCCCGTCCGTTCCTGCGGAAATTCTGGGCATTAACGGCGAGCCGCCGCAGGTGGGGGAAAGCTTTTTTATAGCCTCGTCCGAGCGGGACGCCAAATATCTGGCCGAGAAGAGAAAACTGGCGCAGAAAGAAGACGCTTTCGCGCACAGAAAGCATATTTCGCTTATGAATCTTAAGAGCGAAGTTGAGCAGAATAAAATTAAAAAACTTGACATGGTGCTTAAAGGCGACGTGCAGGGCTCCATTGAAGCTATTAAAGACGCCATGGGCCGCATTCCGTCCGACGAGGTGGAGGTTTCAATCATCCACTCCGCCGCCGGCAACGTCAACGAGAGCGATATACTGCTGGCCAAAGCGAGCAACGCCGTAGTCATAGCTTTTAACGTGGACGTTGAAACCGCGGCCGCGGCCGAAGCGGAGCGGGAAGGCATTGAAATACGCCAGTACCAGATTATTTTTGAACTTCTGGAAGATATTAAGGCGGCAATGGAAGGCTTGCTTGAACCTGAAATCGTGGAAACGGTTACCGGCCGCGCGACCGTGCGGCAGGTGTTTAACCTGAGCTCCGGCATAATAGCCGGGTCTTTTGTGGACTTAGGCAAAATCACGCGCGGCGGCGAATGTAAAATTTTCCGCGGCGCGGAGACTGTGTTTAAAGGCAAAGTAAGCGGCCTTAAACGCTTTAAGGACGACGTGAAAGAAGTTGAAAAAGGTTATGAATGCGGCATATTAATAGAAGGCTTCCGCCAGATAGCGCAGGGCGATATTGTGGAATGCTTTAAAAAAGAAAGCATAACCCGCCGCATAAAAATGTAAGCTGTAAAATAACAAACCGCAGCAAAACTGCCGGCGTGCCCCATACGGGCGCGCCGGCGTTTTTTTATATTTGTTGCTTCTCCCTAAAAGGGAGAAAGCAGGACGATGATTTGACCCAGAAAAATAAAATTCCCCCTTTTAGGGGGAAACCCCCGAAGGGGAAAGGGGTAAATGGACGTTATCAAATGCCGTTTGATATTAAGTTTTAAACAAAAGTTTTACGGCTCCTATTTGTGTACATTTACCCCTACCCCCTTCGGGTACTTCCCCTAAAAGGGGAAGTTTTTATTTTACCCGCGTTGATTTAATTTTACCCCCCACCCTTATAAGGAAAAGAATTAAATTTAAATTAATTATGCTTAAGCGCGCCGGCATTATAATTAGTATTTATTAGCATATTACTACCTCATCTAATTATTTACTTTTAATTACATATTTATAAAAATATAAAGTAAGTTTATACTATCTTAGTAACGTTAGGAATTATTAATGACTAAAAAATCAAACGTGTTTTTATGCGCGGTTTTCGCGCTTGCGGTAAATGTCGGCGCCGCTCTTACGCTCAACGCGCAGATTAGCGGCAGCTCAATAGGCAGCGATATTACCGTTGCCGCAGGCGCTACTGTTTCAAAAGATTTTAAAAACGGCACCGGCACCACCATTAACCATATTGGTTATGTGAAAGGTCTTATTGTGGGCAACGGCGGTACTTTTGACGCAAGCAATACCAGCGCAAGCACTGCCACTGATTATAAACAAATAAATTTTACGGGTAATGTTTCCGCTTCGCAGGGGACGGTAAATCTTAACGGCGCGACTTATAATTTTTTGGGGGATACGGCCAACATAGCCGTTCTTAACATAAAAAACACTGCAACGGTTCCTTTGAATACCTTTGTCATTTTTCAGAGCGATACTAATTTAGGCCAGGTAAATTTTTTAAACGACGGCTCGGAATTGCGTCTCATGGGTTATACTCATAATATAAACGCCGATATGGGCACTTTCGCCAACTCTATAATATCGGTTACTTCGGGCGCGACAGTAAACGGTTCCATAAAAGGCGCGGGCACCGTGATTTTTGACAACCTGGGCGGGACCGACCGCGGGCAAATCACCGTAAACGCGGATATTACGTCTGACGCGGAAGTGCACGACGGGATAAACGTAAAATTCAATAACGCCCTCGCGGCGAAAACGCTTTACGTAACGGGCACAGGCGCGCAGATTTATCTTATGCAGAATTCTCCTTTGGCGGCCATTGACTTCAGCTATTCAACGGGGCAGAACAAAATATTTTTAGTAAAAGACTCAGTTTTTTCAAGCTCTTTAAGTGACCTTGCCAATTTAGGGCTGCGGAAGGACAACAGGCTTGTGCTTTCCGGCAAAAATATAATTACGAGCCCGCAGCTCTCCATAGGCAGGATTGACACGGCAAAGGGCGTTGACGTTAAATTTAACGGCGCGGCGGCCGGCTCTGATTTGCTTTCCGCGAAAGTTGACATTAATAACGGCGCAAAAGTTACAATAACCAATTATACCGTTAAGGGCGACATGGGTTTTTCAAAAGGCGGCGGAGTTTTAAATTTAGACAATGTAAATATGACCGGCGGCATTTACGCGGAGGATGATTTTAAAACTTCCGGCGCGGACCCGCTTGTTTTACAGGACGCGGCAAAGAAAAGCGCGCTCAATCTGTTTAACAACGTAGGCGTTAGCGGAGACGTTAACGCGTTTAAAACCAGTTTAACCGCCGGAAAAGTTGACAAAATAACTGGCCTGCCCGCCGGCGCGGCAACCCTGTATCTTTCCGGAAACTTAAATATTTTAAACAAAGACGACCAGGCCTTTGCCGGCTCTTTTTCCGCCGGAAATTATACCCAGACGGAAATTACGGGCGGCGTTTATAATACCAATGTTACCGCCGGACTGAATACTTATTTTGACGTGCAGGGCGACTTTATAATGAACGCCGCAGCCCCAGGGACTTTAAAGGCCGGTAATTCCTCCTTTCTGGGCGTGGGCGGGAATATAGAAAATACAAACGTGACGGCAGGCAACGCCGGTTCTTTGATTGTGGAAGGGGACGTGATAAATAATAATCCTTTAAAACCGCTTGCGGTAAAAATGGGAAATAATTCGTCCGGAACTTTTAAGGGCGACTTGGTAAACGTAAACGTGACCATGGGCAACGGCAGCGCTTCAAGCCGCGGCTTTTTTTCCGCGGACGGCTCTGTTATAAATACTTCCGCCAAGGCGCTGGCTTTCAAACTCGGTTCTTATTCGGATAACTATTTTTACGGCGATATTATTAACGCCAGCGTGAGCGCGGGTGCAAACAGCACGGTCTTGTTCGGGAAAAACGTGGGCGGCAATATTTCTTCCGGCGGCGATATTTATTTTGCCGGCGGCGCCGCGCAGAGCGTAGTCAGCGGCACGGCGGCTGCCAAAGGAATACACATCGGCACGAACAATAACGCGGACGTGGTTTTCAACAAAACCGTAAAAGGCGATATTATTTTTGACAATCCTGCCGGCGTCAGCGCGAAAGCGACGGTCAAGGGCGCTCTCACGGGCAACGTGCTTTTCGGCGCGAACGACGCGACGTTTGTCGCGGGCACGTCGGTAAGCGGGCAAATTTACGCGGACCCGTATTCAACTGGTTATTCAAGGGTGGAAGTTTATTCGCAGACAAACGCGAAAGGCGCTCTTGTGGACACCGTGTTTAATAAAGAGGTTATGGTGTCCGGCATTTTTGTGTTTGACGACGCCGGCGCCGTGTTAAAAAAGAACACGAGCGCGACGGTGTATCTTTCCGGCCTGAACTCAAAAGTCACCATAGCCAAAGCGCTGTACGGCAATATTAACGCGACTGCTTCCGGCACGACGGTATTGAACGCGGGCGCGGCGGTTTACGGCAATATCTACGGCGGTTCCGTAGTAACAAAAGGCGCGGCGTACGTACAGGGCAATATGAACCTGGAAACGCTGACTTTGGGCAAAGGCAAATTCACTTTCGCGGGTCAGAATCTGGTTTTGGGCAGCGGCGTCGGCGCGCTGACGCTTGGCGCAGGACAGACTTTATTCCTACCCGGAAATTCCGGCAACGTCGCGACTTTCAGTCTCGCAAACTTAACATTGCAAAAGGGCGCTCTGCTTGATTTAAACAGCACAAAATTTACCGTTTCGGGCGATGTGACCGTTGACAAAGGCGCGACTGTAAACAGCGTCCTTGTTAACCAAAGCAGCTTCGGCAGTCTGGCTGCTTCCAATATTTACGCAGGTTCCGGCGCGGCGGCTTTTAAAGTGGCCGTAGCTGCGAACTTTGACGAGAAAACGAACGGCCAGTTTGAAATTATAAAAGCGAATACTGTTCTTGACCCCAACGCTTTTACGGTTACGCTTGCCAAGAACAGGCTTTTTAACATGAATCTTATAACGAACTGCAGCGCAAGTTCCATATGCGTTGACGTCCTGCGCGCCGACGGCCTGCCTTTAAGCGCGGGAGTGGCTTCAGCCGGAACGCCGTCGTCGTCCGGCGCGGCCGCGGTTATGGACACAAGCGTTTTCGCGGCGAGTTTTAAGGGCGCGGCACCTTTAGCCATGCGCGGCGCGTTCACGCAGGCCGTTGAAAACGGCAGCTCAAACGCGCAGATAAATAATTTGTTCGCGCTGGCGCAGTTTGACGACACGCTTGGCGACTTCAACAAAGCCTTGAACGCCTGGGCGCCCGACGCGCGCGGCGTAACTTATTACGCGCAGGCAAACAGAAAAGGAATACAAAATTCAACGTATGACAGGACGCAGGGCTCCGACGCGGCGCAGGACGCGGAGGCCAGACAGTCCGTCTGGCTCAGCGGTTTTTATAACGAGACTGACCAGAGTTCGCGCGGCAACGGGTTTGGCTTTAACGGCTACACGGGCGGCGCGGCGGTAGGCGTTGATAAATATTTTACGGACAAACTGCTCCTCGGTCTCGCCTACGCTTATACGGACGCCGGCTTAGTTTACGGCGGCAAAGCGAAAATAAACGGCAACAGCGCGGTGCTTTACGGCGCGTATGATTTTACGCCGGAAGTTTTTGTGAACGCGTTTGGCTCTTATACTGATTCCGATTATAAAGACGAAGGCTACGGCGTTACGGCCAAGTACGGCGGCTACCAGCTGAGTTTTGACGCGCAGGCCGGTTACAAAATGGCCGGCGGGGATTTTGATTTTACTCCCATCGCGGGCGCGGGTTACAACCGCACGCGCGTTGACGGTTATACGGACAGCGCGTCGCAGTCCGTGCTCGGCGCAAGCGCCGGCGCGTGGCAGCTTGAGGCGGGTTTAAAGGCCGGTTATAATATGAAAAATACCGGCTCCGTGCAGGTAAAACCCAGAGTTTCGCTGCTTGCAAGTTATGATTTGAACGACGGCAGGCTTGTCAGAGGCGCGGTATTGCCCGGCGGCGGATTATATTTTGTGGGCAACAATAACTCCGCTCCGTGGGGCCTTGACGCGGGCCTGGGCGCGGATTTGACGTTGAGGAAAAACGGGCTTAAACTGTCGGCGGACGTTAAAGGATTATACAAAGACGGCTATTCCAGCACGACGTACTCCGCGGCGGTCAGGCTGCCGTTCTAAGAAGTTTTAAAAATAAAAAAAGCGCATGCCGGATGCATGCGCTTTTTTTTATATTTATTAATGTTTCTTCCCTTTGTCGTCAAAGAAAAAACTCAGCTGCATATTAAGAGTTTCCGGCAGCGGTTTGAGAGGCGGGATATTTAAATTAATCTGCTTGGCTGGTTTAATATTTTGCGCGGTCAGATTTTTGTTGTCGCTCACGTCGGAAATATTAAACGCGCCGTCTTTTGAAACCGCGCAGCGCACTGCGCCCGAGGACAACAGCGCGCCCTCTTTTTTAAATTTCAAAAACCTGTAAATTTTTTCAAAATCAGTATCTTTATATTTTAGATTTAACCTGAACCAGACGCCGCCGTCTTTCATAAACGGAGACAGCGTAAAATCCGCCGCGTCTTCCAAATCTTCGGGCATGGGGGAAATATATAAACCTTTTTCGTCAAGAAAAGCGGTTATTTTTATTTTGCCTTTTGCGCCTTGCAAAAGTTCGCTCATGGGTAAAACATATCCGCCGCTGATTAATTTAACGTCCCCGGCGACGGGATAAAATTTAGCCGCCGTCTGCGCGTTCGCAGACGCCGCCAAAAATAATAAAGCCAAAGCAGTAATTTTTTTCATTGTCTCTCCGTTAGTATAAACGCAACACATAAATTTTAAATAATTTGCCTTGCCGCGCGCAAGTGCTAAAAGACCTATTTTTTGCGTGGGACCTTAAATGTTATAATATAATCATGATAGACAGAATAAAACGCCTTGAAGCGCTTTTTTTGGAAGAGCTTAGCGCGATTATAAGCAAAATGATAAACACCGGCAGTTTTAAGGGGTTTATCACGATTACCGGCGTAAAAATTTCCAAAGATTTAAAAAGCGCGAGAGTGCGTTATTCCGTTTTCGGCAGCCAGTCGGAAAGGGTGCAGGCCGCGGAAACCCTGTCTTTGCTGCGCGCGGAAGTGGGGACGCTGCTGCGCGGCCGGCTGCATCTTAAAAGAATACCGTCTTTCAGTTTTGAGTACGACGACACGCCGGAGCGCGCGTCAAAGGTTGAGTCAATATTTTCAGTCATAGAAAAAGAGAAAAAGCAAAATGACTAAAAAACAAAACACTCTTGCGGAAATCGCGGCCGCCATAAAAAGCGGCAAAAATTTTTTTGTTTCCGGCCACCAGAATCCGGACGGGGATTCGCTGGGCTCCACGCTCGCGGTCAGTTCCGTGCTGCGGCGGCTGGGCAAACACGTTTACAGTTACGCGGATAATACCGCGGGCAAGGATTTGGATTTTCTGCCCATGCTTTCCACCATACACTTCGGCGTAAAACCGCCGGAAGATTTTAATATTGACACGGTGATTCTGCTTGAATGTTCGGACGCTAAACGCGGCGGGGATTTGGACAAAATTCTGGCAGGCGCGGCCGCGGTTATAAATATTGACCACCATCTTACCAGCGAAACTTACGGGCACTACAATTACATTAATCCTGCGGCGTCTTCCACCGCGGAAATCATATGGTCGCTTTTTGAAATTATGCAGGTTTACGTTAACCCCGACGAGGCCACCTGCCTTTATACCGGCCTGATAACGGACACCGCGCGCTTTCTGCACTCAAACACGACGGCGGAGGCTCTGCGCGCCGGCTCCTGCCTGCTGGCCGCGGGCGCGGATATTAAGACGATAAATAAAGTTTTATTTTTTACCAAATCTTATTCGGAAATGAAACTGCTGGGCCGCGCGCTTGAAAAATTGCAGCTTACCTGCCGCGGCAAACTCGCCGTAATAATTCTGACTTTGCAGGATTTTAAACTTTTCAACGCGGAGCCGTCTTACACGCAGGGCATAGTAAGCCAGCCGGCGATGATACCCGGGGTGGAAGTTTCCCTTTTAATTAAAGAAGAGACGGACAAAATTTCCGTCAATCTGCGCTCCCAGGGCCGCGTGGACGTAAGCAGCATTGCCGCGCAGTTCGGCGGCGGCGGGCACGCGCGCGCCGCGGGTTTTAAAAAATCCGGCGTAAAACTTGACGACCTTGCCAAAGATTTAATTACCAAAACAGAGGCTGTTATAAATAATGTTGACTGACAAAAATCTTTCCTGTCACTGCGGCAGGGCGGGTTTAAGTCTTTTCCCTCGCCCATTGCTTTTAGCCGCGCCGTAGCGCAGCGAAGGCGGGCGGGAGAGAGGGGCAGGGGTGAGGTGTACGCCATGCTTGAGGCGCAATTTTCTTCCGGTTGTCCAGCCGGTTTACTTCTTGTTGATAAACCCAAAGACTGGTCTTCGCACGATATTATTAACGTCGCGCGCAGGTTTTTGGGGCTGCGCAAAATAGGCCACGCCGGCACGCTGGACCCTATGGCCACGGGCCTTCTTATACTCCTCGTCGGCCGCGCGGCCACAAAACTGCAAAGCCGGTTCCTGAAACTTGACAAAGAATATACCGGCGTTATTACGCTCGGCGTTGAAACCGACAGCTGGGACGCGTACGGGAATATTGTTTCAGAGGCCGCGCCGCCGGTTTTTGAGACGGAAAATATTATCCGCGCAGCGCAAAAACTTACCGGAACTTTTGAGCACCCCGTTCCTTTTTACAGCGCAAAAAAAGTCGCGGGCCGGCCCATGCACCGTCGGGTAAGAGAGGGGGAAACAATGGAACAAAAACATTGTCCCGTAACCGTGCATGAATGGCGTGATATAAAATATAATCATCCGGATATTAATTTTACAGTGAGAGTTTCCAGCGGAACGTATGTGCGCTCTCTCGCTTTTATGACGGGAGAAATTCTGGGGACTAAAGCGCATTTGTCCGCGCTGCGCAGAACAAAAACAGCGGAGTACGACGTAAAAGACGCGGTAACTGTTGATTTTCTGCGCTCCGCGCCGCAGGCTGAAATTTTTAAAAAAATAATGCAAGTGTAATATTTTTTGCCCTTTGCCGTTTTTTACCTCTCCCTAAAAGGGAGAGTGGAGTGTGAAGGTTTGACACACAAAACAGTATCATAAAATTCCCCCTTTTAGTGGGAAAGCCCCGAAGGGGAAAGGGGTAAATGGACGTTATAAAATCAAGTCTTCTTCCTCTTTCCCCTCGCCCCTTGCGGGAGAGGGGTAGGGGTGAGGGGTAGTTTTAGTTGAAGTAAGGAATAAACTAATTTGATTTGGATTAGTCGTGTTGTTTAAAATATGTCGTAAAGTTTTAAATTATTATCAAATTGCAACGCTACCCCTCACCCTTAATCCCTCTCCCGCAAGGGGCGAGGGGAAATATAGATAAGCTGTTCCGGTTGAGGGAGAGGGGAAAAATAGGAAGATACGCCGCGATAATGAGGACGGAGTATTAGTTAATGAAAAATTTTATAACTATAGGCGGTTTTGACGGCGTGCATACGGGGCATGTTAAACTTATTCTGCGTCTTAAAAAACTCGCGCGCGCGGCTAAAATGAACAGCGTTGTTCTTTATTTTCAGTTCCCGCCCAAGGCTTATATATCGGGCGGGGCGCGGCTTTCAATTTTAACGCTGCCAGGCGAGAAATTTGCGCTTCTCTCTTCCCTTGAAACCGGCGTCACGCGGCCGCTTAATTTTAAAAGAATCCGTTTTTTAAGCAGGGAAAATTTTTTTGATTTACTTTTAAAAACTTATAAGATGGGCGGCCTGCTCGTCGGGCGGGATTTCGCTTTCGGGCGCGGCAGAAAGGGACACATTGATTTCCTGCGCGCGGCCTGCAAACGCGCGGGCGTAAAACTGGAAATTGAAGATTTTTTCAAAACGGAAGACGCCGCGGCCGGGCGCAAAGTCTCGTCTTCGTTAATCCGCAAAATGCTGGCCGACGGGGAAATTGAAAAGGCAAATAAGCTGCTGGGCTATAAATACAGCGTCGGCGGCACCGTGATTGAGGGGAAAAAACTGGGCCGCACGCTGGGCTTCCCGACGGCGAACATGGACACCGGTTTTTATAAAGTGCTGCCGCGCGGCATTTTTGCGGTTGAGGTTATCGTCGGGAAAGAAAAATTTAAAGGCGTGGCGAACATAGGCTTCCGCCCCACGGTCAATCCTATCTACGGCGACGTGCCGCTCGTGGAAACGCATATTCTTGATTTTAACCGCGACATTTACGGGCAGATAATAAGAATAAATTTCGTCTCAAAAATCCGCGGCGAGAAAAAATTTAAAACGCTTCCGGCCTTAGTCCGCCAAATCCGTCTGGACGCAAAAGCCGCCAGACGGCTTGTGAAAATATAAAAAAGCCCCGCTGGTTTCCGCGGGGCTTTTTAACTGCCGTTAAATCAATATTTTTTTCTTTCAAAAACCGCGGGATACGCTATCACGCTCGCGCCCAGCAGAATCACAAAACAATAAGAAATCCACCACAGCTGCACTTTTGGATTATACTCGTACATGAGCGCGCCGTATACCGTCGTCACGACGAAGACCGCCGCGTAAATCCAGAACGCTATGGCGACAATTTTTACCGCCACGTCAAGCGCGCCGTAGAACGGGCCCTGTTTTTCAAACGGTTTTACAAGCAGACGGCTGAAAAAATTTATCATAATTTACCTCTTAGAAAAATATTAGCAAATTATTTCATCGTGCGTTTGGGCTTTTTTGCCGTACTTGTTGCCGCGGACCGCGCGGCTTTTTTGGCGTTTATGGCTTTAAGGGCCGCCACGCTGCCGTCGTCATATTCCATGCCCGGATAAATATAAACGTCCCGCGCGGCATTCGCCGCCGAGGAGGAGGCCGTTGCCGCGGCTGAAGACGCCGCCGCTGCGGCGGAGGCGGGCGTAACTTCTCTTGCGCCGCTGGCCGCGGGCTCAACATAAGTTGGCAGGCCGGCGCCGGAATAAACGTTATGCACCTTGTTTTGCGGGCCGGTACTCGCGGCGGCCGCAGAGGACGACGAGCCGGCGTTTAAATTTGACGAACCGTACGCGCTGCCGGAACCTTCATAATGCGGATTTACGGCGGCGTTGGGGCCGATAACGGAATCCCCGTTTTTAAACCCGAACGGAATTACGTAAGAAATTTTATAAGTTTTATTGTAATCATAAGGCAGGTACGCGGCGTCAATCCTGCCGTATTCGCCAAGGCTGAAGCCCAGGCCCCAGGTAAAATTTTTGGTAACGTCGGTAATTTTAATATAACCCGCGCGCAGGGCGAGTATCCACACCCTGTATTCCGCGCCGAGGGAGGTTCTTCCGTTGGAATTTTCTTTGCCCAAATCAAGCCGCAGGTCAAGGAAATTACCGCTGTTTATCGCCCACGAATACGAGCCGCCCAAAGCCCAGGTGTTATGCGTATAAATATCTTTAAGCGCGCCGACGAAATTGTTATAAACAAAACCTATTTTGAAAGGATAAAAATTTGCCAGCAGGCCCAGGTCCGCGGTAATAGCGTCCTCTTTAAAATCGCCCATATTAAAAGAGCCGTATTTCGCATTCACGCCGACGCTTAGCGGCAGCGCCGCGTATACTTTTCTAAAGTCAAAACCCAGGCCGGCCCTTGCTTCCCAGTTGCGCATAATGTCCGCGTAGTGGTTGTCGTATAAATAGTTGCCGAAGGCCTGGACCTGAAAACCCGCCGGCAGGTTCTGGCCGTAACCGAGGGAAAAAATATGTTCCGCGCTTTCTCTTTTATGCCACGCAACGCCGAGCTGGCCCAGACCGTCAATGGAAGACGCCGGGTTGAACGAGGCCGCAAAAATATCGTCCCCCGCGCCGGTTGCGTACGCGCTGCCCATGGCAGAACCTTTAACGGTAGGCTCCGCTATAAACCCAAAACTGTTTGATACCAGCAAGACCGTTGCCGCGGACAATAAAATTTTTTTCATAAGGCTCCTGTTCCGAAAATATAATTTAAAGATATAAAAAAAGAGAGGGGTTGTAAAGAGAAATCATTGTCTTGCGGGTTTTTTATACTGAAGATATTAAATATGCGGAGATCAAACACCTGATCTCCGCATAAGCCGACTGCTGTAAATGGGGGAAGAGTTATAAAATCATCTTAACGCGTGCAGTCGCCGTGGGTCCCTACTCTGTTGGGGTGGGTTGAAGGACAGCAATATATGGTATATCCGTCTAGGGCGTACAGAAACCTGACTTCGCCGTCATTACATGTGCAATAGGGATTTCCTTCAACGGTTCCGGCGGAATAGGAATCAGTACCAGGTTTATATACCGGGTTGCTGGTCCGGGTGCATGTATCCTTATAGCAGTAGCCGACAAGCATCGGAAAACCGGCAGGACAGCATTGGCTGGTGCTTGCGCCTGGTACAGCCACTTCACTTGATTTACATTCACAAGCGCCTGTCCCTGCGTTCCATACGCTGCGGGCTCCGGCTTGGTAACCATACATAGGATCATATCCTGCGATGGGACTCGTAAGACATTTGCATCCTGTGGCCAGTGTGCGGTCCGAGTTATTCGGAGGATTATCCGTCAGGCAGGTTTTGCAGCCGGCGCTGTAATAATTTGTAGTTGTGGGGCAGCATACGCTTGGTGCGCTTGCGGGGTGCCACCCGTTGCACGGCACGGAACAATCGCTGCCGTTCCAAACGTCGGTGCTATTTTCGCAGCAGCCGCCGGTGCTGCCGTCGTTTTTCCAGTACGTGACAGAGGAACATCTGTTGCAGACGCCGGGTTGAAAAAAAGCGCCGCCAGGGCAACAATATCTTGTTGTACCGCTGTCAGCAGTCTGGCCTGAGGTGCAGGAACAAGACGTGGTAGTAGAATTCGGCGTTACGGACGCGCTTGTTATGCCAGGCCAAGACGGCGCGGCAACGTTTACGCACGCTGGTTGTGAGCCTTCGTCGTTAATCACTAAAAACTTCGCCGTTTTTGTTACTGCGATATTGTTCGGGTCAGGATAATATTTTATTTGCTTCCATATCATGCCAGGGCTGATTTTTGCTAGGCTTTTATTTGCTGCCGGCGCGGGCGAGGGGAAAAGTTGTTTGTTTGTGCTGCCTGACTCTGACATCATCAATCCGTCTATAAGGTGTAACTCCCCCCCTGTAGTTACGCTGTTTGCGCTGCCCAAGGTCTGGTTTAATCTCAATATCGCGCTGAGCTGTGTATTCTTTGCGTTCAGCGTACCCGTATTGCCGGAGCCGACTATTATCTGCGCGGTGTTTATAGGCGTCTGGTAATTTTGATTCGTAGCAGTATAAAGATAAACGGTATTCAAATCTTTGCCCACGTTCGCCTCGCCTATTTTCACCGTTCCGAGCGTAGCGGTAATTAAGCCGCCGCCGGTGGCAGGATTGGAAACGGTAACTTCATTTGCGGTAATCGTGGTGT
>JAIRUU010000025.1 GCA_031254225.1 Candidatus Elusimicrobium euhamitermitis | reverse complement strand
TTGATACGCTCGGCAAGCTTGCCTCGCTTTCTTTTTTCCGCCTTCGCCGTACTGCGCCGCCCTAAGTACTTGGTCTGGCGGAAGAAAATAAAAATTTCCCTCAAATCCCTGTGAAATTTTTTGCTCAGACTACTAACGGCGGTTACGGCGGCTATTTTTCATTTCTTTAAAGTACTTGCTCGGGGCGTTGAAAATTGAAAAGCGTTTCAAAATACTGTGAAATTTTTTCTTGCGGACGACTGAACGGCGGTTACTTTAACAACTGAATATTCTGCTTAATTTTGCCCCAAAATTAAGTAAAATATTTCTATATATGCCCGTGAAATCTAAAAGCCTTTTTTACGCTATCGTAAAAGTGCTGCTTCTGGCGGCGCTGATTCCTGCCGCCGTTTTCAGCTTTTACATGATGGAAATGGATTCGCGCATAATAAAACAGGAGCTTATTGACAAGCAGAGTTTTATGAATATAACGGTGCAAAGTTCCGTCCGCAGTTATCTCGGCAGAAAGCGCGGCATGCTGCGCTCTTTTTTAAGTCTGTATGAAATTTTTGCAAACAACCGCCAAGGCATAGCCAAAAAAGATTTGGCCACCATGTTAAAAGTGTATCCCGATATTCTCGCTATAGGTTTTATTGACGAGGACGGCGTTATAAAAGCGTCGGAAGGCTCTCTTGCGCTCAGCACGGACCGCAGCGGGGAACTTAACGCCGTCAAATACCTCTGCATAAACAAAGGGGAAGATTATATAGGCGTCATAAAAGACGACGGCGCGGCGAGAAGCATGATTATAGCCGTACCGTATAAAGTTAAAAACGCCGTCAAAGGCGCGCTTGTCGTCCGTCTTAACATTTCGGAAATGTTTGAGAATATTTCCGACAATTTTGTCGGAGACGTTTTTTACGGCCTTTTCACGCCGGATGGGAAAGTTTTAGCTTCCTCCCAGCCCGTAACGGAAGACATTAAAAACGCCTTTATGAAAATGCAGGGCAAAGACAGCAGGGAATTTAAATTTTCGGACGGTAAAAAATATATAGTTACCGCCAGCGTCATAGGCGCCACCGGCTGGATTGTTTACGTGCAGTCCCCGTCCGTGCCGCGGAGCGCGCTGTTTTTTAAAAATTACCACGCTTTGACCGTGGCGGGGATAATGATAATTTTTGTAATAATTTTTGTTTTGGTTTTGAGCAAAGTGGCTATAAAGCCGGTCGTGGAGCCTGTTAAAATGCTTGAAGAAGCGGCGTACAAAATAAGCCGCGGCAAATTTGATTCCCTTCCCAAGCCCGAACAAATGTCCGACAACGAAGTGGGAGACCTGGGCCGCACTTTTATAAAAATGGCCGACTCCCTTAAAACGCAGACCGAGCAAATCGCCAAAGCAAAAGAAGAGCTTGCGGACGAAAACACCGTCCTTGAAAAACGCGTTGACGAACGCACGCGCGAGCTTTCCCATGCGACTAACGCGCTGGTTAAAAAAGAGCGTCTTGCCGCCATAGGCGAAATGGCGTCCATCATCAGCCATGAAATAAGAAACCCGCTCGCCGTTATCAGCAATTCCGCAAAGCTTATTAAAGCGCTCAGCAGCAGCGGCAACCCGAAACTTGAAAAACAGTTTAATATTATTGAGAGCGAAGTCAGACAGGCCAACAGAATTGTTGAAGAAGTGCTGGGTTACGCGCGGGACAGAAAACAGATTTTGAGCGACGTGGGAATAAATTCATATATCAAAGACATTCTTTCCGTGCAGCCGCTGCCCGAAAAAATTAAAGTGGAAGCGGTTTACGACGCGGTTGACGCCGCCGTACGAATTGATTTGGAAGAAATGAAACAGGCGGTCATCAATCTCATAAACAACGCCGTTGACGTTATGAGCGGCTCCGGCACGCTGGGCATAGGCACCAAAGTAGGCAAAAAAGTCGTCTGCTTTTACGTGTGCGACGACGGCGCGGGCATGGGCGCGGACACGCTGATGAAAATTTTTACGCCGTTTTTTACAACCAAAGCGCGCGGCACGGGCCTGGGCCTCGCCGTCGTAAAAAAAGCGGTGGCGAACAACAGAGGCAAACTGTTTGTGGAGAGCGCCAAAGGCAAAGGCTCAAAATTTACGATATTTTTAAGGAAAGCCCAAAATGGAAAAACAAGCCAAAATATTAATAGTTGACGACGATAATAATTTGAGGGAAACTCTTTCGGACCTTTTGGAAATGGAAGGATACAGCGTTTATCAGGCCGGTTCCAGCGCGGAGTGTCTTGACCTTGTGGCCGCGGAATTTTTTAACGTTATAATTATGGATTTTAATCTGCCGGACGCTTCCGGCCTGGATATTATAAAACAGATAAGAACGTTTAACACAGAAACGCAGATTTTAATGGTTACCGCGCACGCTTCCCTTAACGCCATGATAGGCGCGATGCAGGAAAGCGTTTATGATTTTCTGATAAAACCCGTGGATTTTGATTATCTCAAACGCACCATAAAACGCGCGCTGGAAAGATTTTATCTTGAACAGGATAACAGGGAACTGCTTGAGCAGCTTACAAAAAGCAATGAAGATTTAAAACGGCTGGACAATATGAAGTCCCGCTTTTTTTCAATAGTTTCGCATGATTTATCAAACTCCCTCATGACGTTAAAAATGAGTTATGATATGTTCAGGAAAAACCTTACGGTGGACGCGGACAAAGCAAAAAAGCTCAGCTTCATGCAGGAGAGCATGGGGCAGATTGAGATGTTGATAAGAGACCTTGTTGACTGGGCGGCAATAGAAAAAGGGAAACTGAGAATAGAAAAAACCGATTTTGATTTAAGCATAATTTTAAAAAATATAACGGAAGTTTTTAAAGAAAAAGGCCTTTCAAAAGGGATAAAGCTTACTTTTGACTCCGCGGGCCAGTGCGGCGTCAGCGCGGATGAAAAGAGAATACGCCAGGTAATTTCCAATTTGCTTGAAAACGCTTTAAGGCATTCAAACGACAACAGCAGGATAGAGGTAAAAATAACAAAAACAGACCGAAAAAATGCTACAGTATCGGTACGGGACTTCGGCGACGGCATTGACCCCAAAAATGTGGGTATACTTTTTGACAGTTTTTCGCAGATAGGCGAAAAGGGCAAAGTGGGCAGGCTGGGGCTGGGCCTTTCAATAGCAAAAGATATTATAGTGAATCACGGCGGCAAAATCTGGGCGGAGAGCGAAGGCCTGGGCAAAGGCGCGACGTTTTTATTTACCATACCGCTGTCAGATATTTAAGAATGGAGCTTATTATGGCAGAGAAAAAGAAGAAGGTAAGGATTGTGATTGTTGACGACCAGACGCTTTTCCGCGAAGGCATTAAAGACGTTCTTACGGGCGAGAAGTGGATAGAAGTCGTCGGCGAGGGGGATAACGGGGAAGCGGCGGTAGCCCTTGCCAAAAAACTTAAGCCCGACGTTATTTTAATGGATATAAAACTGCCAAAATTAGACGGCATTTCCGCCACGCGCCAGATACGCCAAAATAATCCGGACATCAATGTTCTCATGCTGTCAAGTTTTGAGGACGAGGCTCATGTGCTTGAGGCTATACAGGCGGGCGCGAACGGATATCTTTCAAAAATGCTTCCTGCGTCAGAACTTTTAAACTCAATTAAAACTTTTACCAGCGAAGGTTTGATGATACCGCAGCAGCTTATGGGCAAACTGCTGCACGGGCTGCGCAAAATAGGAGACGGCGGCGCGCCGTCCCAGGCGCTGCTTACAAAGACCGAGGTTAAAGTTATTGACCTGCTGGGCAAGGGGCTGAGCAATAAAGAACTGGCATTGGAACTTGATTGCAGCGTTAAGACGATTAAGAATCATTTGAACAGCGCGTTTCATAAGCTGGGCGTGAGCAGCAGGACGGAGGCGGTCGTGAAAGCCATAGAGAAAGGGCTTATATCCGCCGAGGACAGCCGGGTAGCGGAGAAGTAAATTGAGTGCGCGTTCCGCGCACATTTATTTTATGCGCGCGGCTTTGCCGCGCGCGGGCATTAATCGGGAAGTGGCGGCTTCCACATTTGGCGAATTTTTGATTTTTTCCGCCCTCGCCGTACGCTTCGCCTCAAAGTACTTGCTCGGGCGGAAGAAAATCAAAACTTCGCTCAAATCTGTAAGCGATTGGCACTCTGTAACGGGTACGTTGCTGTTAATAACGGTTTAATATTTCGGTTTTAAAATGCAAAAAAAAATATTGAATAAAAAAGGCCAGACCAGCGTGGAGTTTATGCTTGTGATGGGCACGGTGATAACTTTTCTGCTCACGTTCATGGTTTTGTTTCATGAAAAGCTGGCCGGAATATTTTTTTATCTGGTGGGGGGCATACTTGGTTAATTTTTTTTCCAAAACCCTTAAAATTTTCCGCGCGGCCGCGTATTCAAAAAGCGGCCAGTTTGCTTTACCCTCGGTGCTGCTGGTTCCCATTATTCTGCTTGTCATATATCTGATTTATGAAACCGCCAAACTCTCGCGCGAAAAAATACGCCAGCAGTTTGCGCTTGACGCCGCCGCGTTTGTGGAGCTGCAGCCCGCGGCCACTTATTTAAATGCGTCGGCCTACGTCAACGCGGCGTTCCCGTATAGGGTGTTCCGCGACAATATGAATACGCCGCTTAAATTTGCAAACCGCGGCGGGCAGGACGAACGTTTGACGGTTTACGACTGGTTTTACCGCGGCGGCGCTTTCCCTGGATCTACCGACTTAAACGCCGGAGAAGAGTGGAATCCTAAAGATACCGATACTGAATGGAATTTGAAATATGCAAAAGACACCCGCCAGGGCTGGGAAGTGGAAAACCCGCAGCCCGCGGGCGATAAGGAATTTATACTTACGGATAAAGATATTGCGGACAAATATGAAGCGGGGGAAGACCTGCTGGCGGACCAGCTTTATTTTTACGTCACGGTTTACGGTTTATTCGGCGACATTTTTACAAAGCAGGGCGCTATTTACGACAAAATAAGCACGGGCGGAATGTTTTTTAAAAAATCTTATTATCTCAACACCGGCACATGCAATGAAACAGAGTGCGGCAGGGAAGGCGCGCGCGCGTTTTCAAATTTAAAAATAAAACTGAATCCTTTTTTTATAAGGAAAATTAAAGTATTCAGTTCCGATTTGGCCAACTACGGCGGTAAGACTTACCACGGCGGCGCAGTGTCAAGGTCCATGTCTCTGGATTTCTTTAATAAAGACGGTAATTTGTACCAATTTGCGTATCTGGACGGCAATTCGCGTACTACGCTTAGAAGACTTAAAGGCGGCATTGACGTGGAGCAGCCTTTTACGCCGCCGGATAATTATTTTAACGTTGACGTGCGCGGTTATAACCCGCATGTGCGCGCCAAAGTTTCTCTTGAGTGTCCAGCGGCCAGCAACAACTGCGTGTGGCCGAGGGCGACTTCAAAATACCAGGTCAGGTTAGAGCCATGAGGATTAATAAAATTTTAAACAAGCGCGGACAGGCTACCACGGAAGTGGTGCTGCTGTTTCCGCTGTTTTTGATTTTTATTATTTTTATGACAAAAATTTTCGGCCTTCTGGTGCTGGTGCAGAAAATGGAAATAGCGTCCGCCTACGCCGCCAAACGCTGGCAGCTGGAGTCTCACACAACGGCCGCTTTCGCCACAGGCTGGGACGTCAGGTTTTTACAGAGCGATATTCAGCAGCGCGTGGCGGATTATATAGGTTTTAACAATTCCGCCACTAGAAATTTTTTAAGCCTCAGCAGAATGGAAGTTAATATTGACAGAACGCAGATGTGGAACGAAGTCAGGGTCACGGTCTTTACTTCGCCGCCCAAGCTGGGTATTTTGTGCAAATATGACAAGCTTATCGTCTGCAATGATTACAGAATAAGGGAAAACTGCCTTAAAGGGTACAGCTATATCTGCGAGTCCGGCGGCAAGCTGGAAGTCAAAAAATTTGTGCCTAACAGAGACCGCCCCATACCGTTTGTCCTTCCCATAGGCAACAGCGGCAAAGGCAAAAAATAACAGTAAAACAGGATATAAAAATGTTTACGACGGCAGAACTTGAAAAATACGCCCGAATACTTGTCTGGGCGTTAAAGGAAGCGCGAACGCGGGAATTTAAAAAATATGATACCGTGCTTGTGCGTTATGATATAGCCGCGCTGGATTTAGCCGAGAAAGTTTATGAAATTCTGATTAACGAACGCTTAAACCCGGTCTTACAAACGCTTAATTCCGAAAACTCCGCAAAATCTTTTTACAGTTTGTCAGACGACGCGCAGCTCAAATTCACGCCGCCGTGGCAGGAAATAATGCAGAAAAACCTTAACGGCCTGATAGCCATACGCGCGCCGCAGAGCCTGGCGCATCTTAAAGATATTGACCCAAAAAAAATAGCGCTCGCCGCGCTCAGCAAAAAACATTTAAAAGATATTTTGGACGCGCGGGAAGCCGCGGGCGAGTTTGGCTGGACGCTGTGCAGTTACCCGACGCAGGCCCTTGCCGCCGGCGCAAAAATGACCGCGGCGGATTATGCCGCGCAGATTAAAAAGGCCTGCTATCTTAAAGAAAAAGACCCCGTCAAAAAATGGAAAGAAATTTACAGAAATATGAACGAGATAGCCGCCTGGCTTTACGGTTTAAAAATTGACGCCATAAATACGCAGACAAAAAATACTGACCTGACGATAAAGCTGGGCGACAAGCGCAAATTCCTGTGCGCGCGCGGCTGCAATATACCGTCGTTTGAAATTTTTACTTCGCCGGACTGGCGCGGCACAAACGGCGTTTATTACGCAAACATGCAGTCTTTAAGAAGCGGCAATACGGTTGAAGAGATAAGGCTTGAATTTAAAGACGGCCGCGCCGTAAAATCCAGCGCGGCAAAAGGGGAAAATTATCTGCAAAAAATGCTGGCTATGGACAAAGGCGCGGCGCAAGTGGGCGAATATTCTCTGACGGACAAACGGTTTTCAAAAATAGACCGTTTTATGGCGGACACTTTGTTTGACGAAAACTTCGGCGGCCTGCACGGCAACTGCCACATAGCGCTG
>JAIRUU010000129.1 GCA_031254225.1 Candidatus Elusimicrobium euhamitermitis | reverse complement strand
GGAGGAATACCCGCCGCCCCGGAAATACAGGGAATCCGCCGGGCAGAACTCCGCCGCGGCCAGCGTGGCGGCTACATCGGCGTCGTTTATTTCCCAGCAGGGTTTCATGGCGGAGGCGCCGTCCGCGTCCGTCATGACCCCGGCCGCGTCCAGGGCGGCCGCGCCGGAGTTTATCAAAAGCTCCGCTGCGGCGTTATGGTTTTGCGGCGGCGGGGCGGCGGGGTCGCCGTGCGCGCCGTTTTCTCTGTCGCGGCGGGAACCCATGGGTATGGGCCATATCATAACATAATAATATTGTCCGCCGGCGGCGTAGTGCAGCGCGGTTTTGCCGGTACTGTCTTTGGCGTTTATGTCCGCGCCGGCTTTGATTAATATTTCCGCAGTCTCAGGCGAAACACTATTCTCTTCGTCGTAAGAGACTTTGTCATATCCGGCAAAAGCGTTTAAAATAAGCGGCGTCATGCCCGTAAGCGCGCTGTCTTCTTTGCCCGCGCGCGGTTTAAACCTGCAATTAACGTCCGCGCCTTTTGAGAGAAAAAATTTTGCGGCCAACGGTTTTCCGTCCTGCGCCGCGCGCAGCAAACCTTCCGCCGCCTGCTCCGGGGAAACGGGAATATTTATTTTATTTTCGTCCAGCGCGCGCAGCAGGTTAAAACGCGTAAGCGCGTGCGCGGCAAGTTTTTTGTTATCCGTTTTTACGCCTTTGGAAATAAGAAACGCGGCGGTCTCGTAATCGTCCGTAAAAAACAGCGCGTTATACCCCTGTTCGTTTACCGCGTTGATGTCAGCTCCCGCGTCAAGCAGCAGTTTAGCCGTCTTCAAATCCCCGTGCGCCACGGAATTTAAAAAGGCGGGGGAATAAGAATCTTTATTAACGCCGTTTTTAATAAGGAATGAAACAATGTCGTAAGAATTATACAACCCGTCGGAAAAATACACTACCAGCGGCGAGCCGCGGAAAAACGGGTTTTTGTCTTTAAGCAGACTTTTTGCAAGGCCGAAATTGCCGTTGTCCAGCGCGGCCGGCAGCGGCGGCCAGCCGTAACGGTCAGTCTCCCCTTCAAATTTTACCCCGCTTTCAATGAAAAAATTTATAACGTCCTCTCTGCAGTTTTCCATAGCCCAGGGGAAAATTTCGCCGTTGTTAATGTCCTTAAGTTTAGCGCCTTTTGACAAAAAATATTTTATCATCGGAACGTCCGCGTCTTCGCGGCCGTTGAATTTTTTCTCCGCCGCGCGCTGTATAATTGTTGAGCGGAAATGATTGCTGTACCCTTTCGGATCCGCATTCTTTTCTTCCACGACATATTTGACAATATCAACATTCCCGCCGGTAACGGCGTAAGCCAGAGTTTCCTGCCAGTTAATTTTTTTCTTTCTGTCCGCTATAAATTTGAAAATGTCAAAATGACCGGTATACGCCGCGGCGCGCAGGGGGGAGGAACCTGTGTCCGTGTTTTCATAATCAATGTCCGCTCCTTTGCTTACAAGATATTTTACCGTCTCAATATTGCCGGACTCCGCCGCGCAGTTTAACGGCGTTAAGCCGCCGTTGGCGCGGTAAAAAGCGTTGACGTCCGCGCCTGCCTCAACCAGCGTTTTTGTCATTTCAATGTTTCCTTTCCACGCGGCGTAGTGCAGCGCGGTCTCGCCGGACCCGTCTTTTGCCCTGACGTCCGCGTTTCTGGACAACAAAAATTTGACAAGCTCGTTATTGCCGCTTGAAGCCGCGCCCATTAAAAGAGTATTGCCGTTTTCATCTGAAAATTTAAGGTCCGCGCCGGCGTCCGCGGCTTTTTTGACGGCGTTTAAGTCGCCTTTCCACGCGGCGTTAATCAGATTTTCTTTATCTTTCATCATAGCGCAGACCCCGTTAAGCGTCGCCGCCAAAAAAACCGCGGCTAAAATAATTGTCTTCATTTTATTATGATAACAAAAATAAATGTTCTGCGGCGGGGAGATAAAAAAGGAAAAACGTGTTCCCCACATTTATAATATGTCTTCCATATTAAAAGGAATAAGAGTCCCCTGCTGCGCCAGAACAAAATAAACGGACCCCAAAAAACGGCGGGCCGGCCGTAAAAACGGAGCAAGCTAATTTCTTGCGCTTTTTCTTTACATTTTTTAATTGCAAAATATTAAAGAATAAAATCAGAGGCATTTTTGTACATGGGGGATTTATTTGTCATGCTTATTTAACTAACGATAATTTTTATTATGTTAACTTATATGCGCTATTTCAAAGCCTATCCTACAACTACATTAATTATTATAAAAACAATATTTTTTATTGTTTTATAATTATTTTAATACTTAATTTAACACTTACTTTATATATTGCCACACAAGCAAACCAAATCAAACAAAATTACCGTTAAAATTGTTGTAAAAAAATATAAATATCTAATTTTATTTATTAGATTTTTGCATTGCCAAAACAGCCAAAACGCATATCTATTTTGCTGTTTTTAAAATTGACCCCAATTTTAAAATAAGCTATTTTGCTTTCCAGGGTACTTAGGGTATACCCTAAAATCAACCTGCGAAACCATAAATTCAGGTGAAAACAAAATTGTCATACCGCTAAACCCGTTTTTAAGGCCCGCGTAATTTTAATTTAGGGGTATACTGATATACCCCAAAACTGAATTTCAAAAAACCGGTTTTTGCCAAAAACCGCAAAAGTCAGGCCAAAAAATTGTCAAAGCGTTTATACATAAAATTAGCCAGCCTAATAATATTATAAAAACTTACAATTTTATAATTTCATATAATTTAAAAGTCAGCAAATCAACTCACTTAACATACTAAAGGAAAACCAAATAATGGACTCAACCCAAAAATCTCAGCCGCCGGCGTTATATATGTTGTCCGGCGTGGAAATGTGGGAGCGCTTTAATTTTTACGGAATGCGCGCTCTTCTTGTTCTATTTATGATAAGCCCCGTCTTGGGTTACAGCGACAAAAAAGCCGGCTATATTTACGGGCTTTTCGGCGCTTTTGTATATCTTACGCCCGTCCTGGGCGGCTGGCTGGCGGACAAATATACCGGCAAATCTAAAGCTATCATATACGGCGCGGTGCTGATGATTGCGGGGCAGCTCACGCTGTCCTCTTATTCTCTTATTAATGCGGAGCTGGCGCTTGCCACCGGCCTCTTTTTAATAGTATGCGGCAACGGGTTTTTGAAGCCGAATATTTCTTCAATAATAGGCGATTTATATACGGAAAACGACCACCGGCGGGACGCGGGTTTTACAATTTTCTACATGGGCATCAATATCGGCGCGTTTCTTGCGCCTCTGATATGCAGTTATCTGGGCGAGAAAATTGCCTTTAAATACGGTTTCCTCGCCGCCGCCGTTGGCATGACCATAGGTCTGACCTGGTTTTTGCTTTCAAAAGAAAGGTTTTTGGGCAATATCGGCAAACAGCCGTCCATGAAAGTTATAAAACAGGAAGAAAAAACGCCGCTTACAAAAGTGGAAAAAGACAGGATTTGGGCCATATTCGCGTTCACATTTTTCTCAATTTTCTTCTGGGCTTTTTATGAGCAGGCCGGTTCTTCTCTGACGTTATTTGCGGAACGTTCTACGAACAGAATTATTTTCGGCTGGGAAATGCCGGCTGGTTATTTCCAGGCTTTGCCGGCTTTGCTCGTCGTGCTGCTGGCTCCGGTTTTCGCGTGGATGTGGCGGAAGATGGGGAAACACGAGCTTTCCACTTCGGCCAAATTCGCGTGGGGTTTGGCGCTTTTGGGCGTCGGATATCTGATTATAACGCTCGCCGCTTACGTCTATCAGAACAGCGGCCTGGTCAGCGTTTTGTGGCTGAGCGGGCTTTATCTTTTTCACGTGCTGGGGGAATTATGTTTGTCCCCCGTCGGGCTGTCCATGATAACCAAACTTTCGCCGATGAAATATGTTTCTTTGTTTATGGGCGTATGGTTTGCGTCTGATTTTTTCGGACAGCTTTTAGGCGGCATTTTTGCCGGAAATTACGACGAGCACACGCTTGTCAAGCTTTTCTCCGTCCCGGCCGCTACCGCGCTTGCCTGCTCTTTAATTATCTGGGCGATGTCGGGCAAACTTAAAAAATGGATGCACGGAATTAACTGATTTTTCCATTTTCCCCTCGCCCCTTGCGGGAGAAGGGGCAGGGGTGAGGGGTAGTTTCTGTTGAAGTAAGGAATAAACTAATTTGATATGGCTTAGTCGTGTTGTTTAAAATATGTCATAAAATTTAAAATTATTATAAGCTTGCAACGCTACCCCTCACCCTTAATCCCTCTCCCGCAAGGGGAGAGGGGAAAATTAGAGGACGGAGTCTTTTCAATGAAATTAAAAATCATACCGCTGTTTTTTTTACTCCTCCCC
>JAIRUU010000015.1 GCA_031254225.1 Candidatus Elusimicrobium euhamitermitis | reverse complement strand
GAAAGCAGGCAAGGGGCGGGGGGAAACTACTGTATAAAAAATCATGGGCCGGCAATGCCGGCCCATGATTTTTTGTTTTCTATAAAACTTCAATTAAGCTTCTTTTTTAGGAGTGCAGTTGAATTTGGCCAGCTGCTCGTAGACGCAGCGCCTCCACTCATATTCGGCTTCCGCGAGTTTGGCGAGTTTTGCCGCGACTTCCGGGTTTGACTTGGCGAGCGACTGGAAGCGGTTTTCGCCGCCGGTAAAGTCCGCCAGTTTTAACGTCGGCGCGCCGGAGTCAAGCGTCAGCGGGTTTTTGCCCTGCTCTTTAAGAGCCGGGTTAAACCTGTAAAGCTGCCACCTGCCGGACTGCACCACTTTCTTGCCCTCCAGCAAACCTTTGCTCATGTCAATGCCGTGCGCTATGCAGTTTGAATAAGCGATGACTATCGCGGGCCCGTCGTAAGCCTCCGCTTCCGCCAAAGCCTGGACGACCTGGTTCATATTCGCGCCCATTGAAACCTGCGCGACGTAAATATTTCCGTAAGTCATGCTTATCATGCCCAAATCTTTTTTAGGCATAACTTTGCCGCCGGCCGCGAACTGCGCCACCGCGCCCATGGGCGTGGCTTTGGACATTTGTCCGCCGGTGTTGGAATAAACTTCCGTGTCCATAACCAAAATTTTTACGTTTTTGCCGGACGCCAGCACGTGGTCAAGACCGCCGTAACCTATATCGTAAGCCCAGCCGTCGCCGCCCAAAATCCAGACGGATTTTTTGACTAAATAATCTGCGACGCTCAGCAGCCTGCGCGCGGCGGCGTCTTTGGATTTAGACAAAGTTTCTTTGAGTTTTGCCACCCTCGCTCTCTGAGCGTCCACTTCTTCCGTGGAGCCTTGTTTTGCCTCCAGAATTTCTTTGCCGCCTTCAATGTTCATTGAAGAGAGCAAAGCTTTTGCGTCCGCCATCATCTGGTCATAGGCAAGCCTCATGCCTAAACCGAATTCCGCGTTGTCCTCAAACAGAGAATTGGCCCACGCCGGGCCTTTGCCGTCGGCGCGTTTGCAGTAAGGCGTGGTAGGCAGATTGCCGCCGTAAATTGAAGAGCAGCCCGTCGCGTTCGCAATAGTAATATGGTCGCCGAAAAGCTGGGTCAGAAGTTTGACGTAAGGCGTTTCGCCGCAGCCGGCGCAGGCGCCGGAAAACTCAAACAGCGGCGTCTGAAGCTGGGAGCCTTTTATACTCTCTTTTTTCGTCTTAACTTCCGCGTTTTTAAGGCCGAGGAAGAAAGCGAAGTTTTCAATTTCCGTCTCCCGCAGCGGCAGCTGGTGAGTCATGTTAATGGCTTTACGCTCCGGGTCCGTCTTGGATTTGGCGGGGCAGTTTGTAACGCAGGAACCGCAGCCGGTGCAGTCCTCAACGGCCACCTGCACGGTTACTTTATTGCCGGCAAGGTCCGCCTTTCCGTCGGCGGATTTAAAAGTTTTGGGCGCGTTTTTAAGTGCGTCCGCGCCGTAAGCTTTCATGCGTATAACGCCGTGCGGGCAAACCATGGAGCAAATGCCGCACTGTATGCAAATCTCAGGGTCCCACGACGGGCACATAACGGCGATATTGCGTTTTTCATACTGCGTCGTCGCCGTCGGGTAAACGCCGCCTTCGGGCATTTTTGACGTCGGCAGATTGTCGCCGCGGAAAGCTATCATCTCGCCCAGAACGTTTTTAACCATGTCCGGCGCGTCCTTGGGCACCGGCGCGTGCATATGAAGTTTTGACGTAACCTGCGGCGGATATTTAACCTCTTTCAAACCGTCAAGCGCGGCGTCCACCGCGCCGTAGTTTTTCTTTACGACGTCTTCGCCTTTTTTGGAATAAGTTTTTTTGATGGCGTCTTTAATGGCGCCGACGGCTTTTGAAGTTTCAATAATGCCCGCGATTTTGAAAAACGCCGTCTGCATTATGGTGTTCGTCCGCGCGCCCATGCCCGTCGCAAGAGCGATTTCAGACGCGTCTATCGTATAGAATTTAAGTTTTTTGTCAATAATCTGCTTCTGCACTTCGGCGGCAAGATGGTCCCACACTTTGTCCGC
The DNA here is from genome assembly GCA_031254225.1 of Candidatus Elusimicrobium euhamitermitis. Classification (GTDB taxonomy): domain Bacteria; phylum Elusimicrobiota; class Elusimicrobia; order Elusimicrobiales; family Elusimicrobiaceae; genus Elusimicrobium; species Elusimicrobium euhamitermitis. The sequence goes on along the minus strand of JAIRUU010000015.1, from coordinate 7,035 downwards.
CGGATAAGGCGCGTTGAGAAGGAAAGTGGCGCCGATTTTCGCTTTCCCCAAAATATCGTATTTCTCCATAAAAGAGAACATGTGGCAGGCGATGAAATCAGCTTCTTCAATAAGATACGGCGCCTTGATTAATTTTTTGCCGAAGCGTATGTGCGACGTGGTCATGGAGCCGGCTTTTTTGGAGTCGTACACAAAATAACCCTGCGAAGAATGGTCCGTCATGTCGCCGATAATTTTCATCGTGTTTTTATTCGCGCCGACGGTGCCGTCGGAGCCGAGGCCGTAAAACATCGCGCCGAAAGTGCCGCCCGTGCCCAGCGAATTGCACGCAATAGAATCCGGCAGATGGGAATTTGAAATATCGTCAATTATGCCGACGACGAAATCCTTTTTCGGCGTCTCTTTGGCCAGATTGTCAAAAACCGCTTTAACCATGCCCGGCGTAAATTCTTTTGAGCCTAGGCCGTAACGTCCGCCGATGATGAGCGGCGTCTTCGGGAAGGCTTTGCGGCCTTCGTCGGTCAAAAACGCGGCGCAGACGTCCTGAAACAGCGGCTCGCCGAGCGCGCCTGGTTCTTTTGTTCTGTCCATTACCGCGATTTTTTTGATTGTTTCGGGGATTTTGTTTACGAAGTCATTAATTGAAAAAGGCCTGAAAAGCCTGACTTTTAACACGCCGATTTTGCTTCCTTTAAGACATTCAATTGCCGTCTCCGCCACGTCGCAGCCGGAGGCCATGATAACGATAAGCTTGTCCGCGTCCGCGTCGCCGGCGTACTCAAAAAGGTCATATTTGCGGCCGGAGAGCTTTGCAAATTTATCCATATATTTTTTGACTATGGACGGAACGGCGGTATAAAATTTGCTGACTGCCTCGCGGCTCTGGAAAAAAACGTCCGGGTTCTGCGCGGTGCCGCGTATCGTCGGATGTTCGGGGTCAAGGGCTTTGGCGCGGTGCTTTGCAACTAAATCCATGTCAATCATCTGGGCCATTTGTTCTTTGGTAAGAGCGTCAACCATGTTAAGCTCGTGCGAAGTTCTGAAACCGTCAAAGAAATGCAGGAACGGAAGGCCGGCTTCGTACGTCGCGGCCTGGGAGATAAGCGCAAAATCCATAGCTTCCTGCGGATTGGCCGAGGCCAGCATGGCCCAGCCGGTCTGGCGGACGGACATGACGTCCGAATGGTCGCCGAAAATTGAGAGGGCGTGCGTCGCCACCGCGCGCGCGGAAACGTGAAATACCGTCGGCGTAAGTTCGCCCGCTATTTTAAACATATTGGGTATCATCAGCAAAAGACCCTGCGAGGCAGTAAAAGTGGTTGTAAGCGCGCCGGCGGCCAGCGCTCCGTGGACGGCGCCCGCGGCGCCTCCTTCTGACTGCAGTTCGCTTACGACTGGAACATTGCCCCAGATATTAGTTTCGCCTTTGGCGGACTTAGCGTCGCATATTTCGCCCATGTTTGAAGACGGGGTAATAGGATATATAGCTATAACTTCGTTAAGGGCATGGGCAACGTGCGCGACCGCGCTGTTGCCGTCCATCGCTGTTAATTTTGACATTTTAAAACTCTCCTTTTTATTTATAACCGGACGAACGGATAATATATAAGAGGGGAAATAATAAGTTTCAGTCTCTTAGTAAACATCGCGCGGCTTTAAATGTAACATTTATATTTTATAAATTTGGGTTAGTTTAATCAAATAAAAAAGCGCCCGCGTTTATTCGGACGCTTTTTACAAAATTTATACGGCTTTATTTTTTGGCCGGTTTGGCGGAGTCAGTATCGCACTGATTCCACGCCCACGCGCCGAAAACGCCGCCGAGCACAGGGGCCAGTATGAACAGCCAGAGCTGGCTTATCGCCGTGCCGGAACCGTTCAAAGCAAGCACCAAAGCGGGGCCGAAAGAACGCGCCGGATTAACGGAAACGCCGGTCACCGGTATGCCCACGATATGAATCAAAGTAAGACCGAGGCCTATGGCAATGCCGGCAAAACCCGCCGGAGCTTTCTTGCTGGTCGCGCCGAAGATGATAAAGAGGAAAAGCGCGGTAAGCGCAAATTCCGCCACGGCGCCGGAAATTAAGCTGTATTTATCCGGGGAAGCCGCGCCGAAACCGTTCGCGCCCAAGCCGTTAATCATAACGTTATAGTCGGGCATGCCTGAAGCTATCGCGTAAAGTATAGCCGCGCCCACAACCGCGCCGACGCACTGGAAAACTATATACCAGGCGGTATCGGTGCCGTTAATTTTTTTGTTGACCCACATTGCAATGGTAATTGCGGGGTTGATATGGCAGCCGGAAATGGAACCTATGGCGTAAACCATAACCATTACCGTCAAGCCGAAAGCAAAAGCAATGCCCAGAAAGCCGACGTGGCCTCCCGCAAGCACAGCGCTACCGCAGCCCATAAGCACGAGGAACATCGTGCCGACCGCTTCAGCAACATACTTTTTCATGTTCATTTTTATATGACTCCTGATTTAAATAATAACAACATTATTATTATATAATTTTATGTAGATTTTTGTTAAGGTAATTTTATGAGAAAATATCTGCTGGCCGTTACGTTAATGTTTGCCGCGGTTTTTTGCGCGGCGGAAGAATATATTAAAAGTTACGACGTTACGCTCGCCCTGGATAAAGACGGCGGCGCGACGGTGACAGAAACCATTGCCGCCAACGCCGAGCATAAAAAAATAAACCGCGGGCTTTACAGAGATTTGCCGTATTCGTTTGACGCGGGTTACGGGCTGAGCGGAACGATGTCTTACAATGTTATTTCTCTGACGCGCAACAACGGCCAGGAACCTTATTTTACCGAAGACAGGAGCGGCAGTCTGCGCGTAAATTTTGGCAACGATGATTTAATACCGACGGGAATTAACACTTACACTCTTAAATACTCCGCCACAAACGCCGCCGGTTTTTTTAAAGATTACGACGAGATTTACTGGAACGTAACAGGTAACGACTGGGATTTTCCAATTCGCGCCGCGGCTTTCACTCTGAAACTGCCGCCGGGGGCTGAGGTTATTAAAGATAAAATTTCTTTTTACTCAGGCCCGGCGGGTTCAAAAAATAAGCCCGCCGTCAGCGTTTCAAACGGCGCTGACGGACAAACTTTTTACTTCTTTTTAAACGAGCCTCTGCGCGCGCGGGAAGGTTTTACCGTCGCGGTGCCGTTCAAAAAAGGTCTTTTGACGCCGCCGTCAAAAGAAGAATTATTTAAAATGTATTTCTTCAGCAACCTGAAATTCGCGGCGCTGCCGCTGTGGGTTTTAGTCGTGTTCGCGTATTTTTTTATTGTCTGGGTAAAGTTCGGGCGGGACAAAAGAATCAAGCCGGTTTACGCCGTCTATGACCCGCCGGCGGGAATGACGCCCGCGCTGGCGCAGTGTTTGTGGACCATGGGAGGCGGAAGCGGCGCGTCTTATCTTTCTTTGCTCATAATACAGTTCGCGGTCAAAAAATGCATAAAAATAGAAAAATACAGATTTTTTACTTATTCCAGTTATACGCTGACCGCGCAAAAAGAAAATGCCTCCGCGCTGGACGACAAAGAGCGGGAAATTTTTGACAGACTCTTCTTCGCGGGCGAACAAATAATACTGTCCGGTAATTACAACAGCGCGCTGGGAACCGTTTCCCGACGCCTTAAAGATTCAATAAAAGAAGAAAGCAAACAATATATTGCGGAAAATAAAATACTTTTTTTCTTTGGCTGTTTATTGGCATTATTATTTCTTCTCATAACCGGTTTTATAAGTTATCCGGATAAGGGTAATATGATACTGTTTCTTGGTTTCTTTTTTTTACCGCTTATGTCTGTCAATATCGGGGCAGTCTCGGTCGCGTTATCGGCGTTTATATCTAAAACCGGCAGCAAACTCAGCGTGTTCGGCGCATTGTGGGCGACGCTGTTATCGCTTACTCTCTCCGCACTGTTTCTTACGCAGGGAGCGCAAAGTATGGCATTTACTATAATTTTTTGCGTTTGTTATCTGGCTTTGGTGCTGATATGCGGAATATTCAAAGTTTTAATGCCGTCGTTTACGGACAAAGGCCGCGCGCTGGTCAGTGAACTTGCGGCGTTTAAACAATATCTGGAAATAGGCGAGTTTGGGCGCATAGAGGCCAGCAATCCCGAAGCGCAGGCGGAGGTTTTTTGCAAATATTATCCTTACGCCGTCGCGTTTAATATGGAAAACAAATGGAATAAACATTTTAAAAGTATTTTGGGCAATACGGCGGCGCAGCGCGTGGTTAATGAGCGCGGCCTGGGCTCCATGCCCGGGGGAGGAGCTTTTATGGCGGGCGCCTTAACCGGCGTGCTGGCAAGAACGATGACGCCGCCCTCACAGTCTCGCGGCGGCGGCGGCTCCGGCTGGAGTTCCGGCAGCGGCTCCGGCGGGGGCGGTTTTTCCGGCGGCGGCCACGGCGGAGGAGGAGGCGGGGGGAGATGAGCGGGGAGAGGATAAAGCTGAATGTTGGAATTAAACTGATTTATGAAACTTACTAAAGAAATTTTTATTTTGTCTTTTGCAAACGCACTCGTCACGGGCGGGTACGCTATTTCCGTTCCCTTCTTCGCAATCTACCTAAACGTTGAGCGCGGGCTGCCGGCGAGCGCCGTCGGAATAGCCGCGGCCACCGCCATGCTGGGCACGTCGGTGGCGAGCGGGCTGGCGGGCGAACTTTCGGACGCGTTCGGCCGCAAAAGAGTAATGTCATTTTCGCTCGCGCTGCGCGGAATAAACGCGCTCATGATGGCCTACGCTATTTATATTCACGCCCATTATATGTGGACTATAATGTTTTATTTTATAGGAAGTTTTTTCGGCGCGTTTTTCCGCCCGTCGTCAAACGCGTGGATTGCGGATAATATAGCGCGCAAAAACCGGCTGGAAGCTTTCGGTTATATCAGAATAGGTTTAAACATAGGCTGGGCTTTGGGCCCGGTGCTGGGCGGCCTTATGGCGGGCAAAAGTTTTGCGCTGGCTTTTGCCATAACGGGTTTATTCTTTCTGCTAACCGCGCTGTTTCTGCATATTAATATAAAGGATACGTTTTCGCGCACCGTGGCAAGAAAGGCGCGCTTTGCGGAAATGGTTTTGGAACTTAAAAATAAACGGCTTGCGTTAATATGCCTGTTTATTTTTATGATAGCTTTGGTTTCCGCGCAGATGGTTACCGGCCTTTCGCTGCACGGGATAAAATATATAAAACTGACGGAAAGGCAGGTCGGTCTTTTGTTTTCCGTCAACGGCGCGTTAGTTGTGCTGCTGCAATACCACCTAGGCAAAATTATGACGTATATGAGGATAACGACGGCGCTCGTCATCGGCTGCCTGGCTTACGCCGCGGGGTATCTGCTGGTCGGCGCGGCGGAGGGTTTTGCGCTGGCGGCTTTCGGCGTGGCGTGGTTTTCCATAGGGGAAATGGCCGTGTCGCCGGGCTCAAACACTTTGATTTCTAATATCGCGCCTGAACGCGAGCGCGGGCGCTACCTCGGCCTGCAGGAACTCTGCCGCAACGCGGGCACCGCCGCGGGCATGATTGCCGCAGGCGTTATGATACAGCATTTAAGTCCCGTCCATAAAATTTTACCGTGGACAATAATATGCTGCGTTGCTTTAACCGCCGGCTACGGTTTTTACCGCCTGCGCCCTATGCTGAGCTATGAGGAAGACGGCGTCAACCAGCCGCCCATACTGCCGGAAGGAGAAGAAGAGCCGAGATAAAATATTTATGCCTTCCGAAGAAATGAAAAATAGCCGCCGTAACCGCCGTTAGTAGTCTGTTCAAAAAATTTCACAGGGATTTGAGTCAATTTTTAATTTTCTTCGGCCTGAGCAAGTACTTAGGGCGAAGCGTACGGCGAAGGCCGAAAAAATTAAAAATTGGCCAAATACCGAAGAAATTTTTCAACATACAGCCAAGCGAGCGAAGTGAGCGAAACGACAAACGAACGCGAAGCCTTGCCGCGCCGTAGCGCAGCGTAGGCGGGCGCTCCCGCCGAAGGCGGCATGAAATAAGTGTAATTTTCCAGGAAAATCACACCACCATGCAATAAATCCCCTCTAAAATCCGTTTTCGTGATATAGGTATAAAGACCCAAATATCAATAGGTCTTTAGACCCAGGCGCCGATAGGTCTAAAGACCCTTGCCGCTAAAACCCGTAACATCTATAATAATATTGTCAACAAATTAATCTAAAAAGGAGTTAAAGATGAAAAAAATATACATTGCGCTTGCGGCCGTACTGGCTTTAAGCGCAGCAGCCTCGGCCGAAGTGGGCATAGGCTTAAAAGGCGGCATATTCCAGCAGGACAACAACCTGCAGAGTACGTTTGCTTTTCCCGCCGGCTCGGGTAAAATCAGCGACGACAATTTTTTTGGCGGCGTTGAGTTTATATTCCAGGACTATTTTGCGGCTAACAGCATGATAGGTTTTAAAATCGGCGGGGAATACCGCGCGCCGCTTAAAATGCAGAACACGATGGTCGGCGACGAACTTAAAAACGACGCTTTTACTTTTCCGCTGACGCTGTATTATAAATACGCGCCTCCGTGCACGCCGTTTGAATTCTGGATAGGCGGCGGCGTAACCGCGGCTTATTCAAAATGGACCTATAATCCCAATTCTCTTGTATCCGAAACCACGGACAGCAACGTTTCTGTTTTCCCGCATCTTAAAGCGGGCGTAGAGTTAAGGATGACAGATCATATAGGAATAGGCATTGACGGCGGGTATAATTTCTCGGCCAAACTCAAAGAAGATTTTGTAAACACCTTTGGCGCACAGAGAGACCTGACCGGCTTTGAAGGCAATATAGCTCTCAGATTTTATTTCTAATAAAATCTCATAAAAACCCCCGCCCAACGGCGGGGGTTTTTTATTTGAAATTAATTACACGTGCGTTTGTAATAAGGGGAACCGCAAATAACTTTGACAGCGCTCCTGCCGAACGAATCCTGACAATATAAAGAAAGAGAGTCTTGTTCATAGTAGCTAGGAGGACATACTGA
>JAIRUU010000028.1 GCA_031254225.1 Candidatus Elusimicrobium euhamitermitis | reverse complement strand
AATCCGCCCGTAAAATTTTACGGGCGGATTTAGCTTAACTGCGGGTTGTATGAATATTAACTTTTCAGCATATACCTGTCAAAATCTGACGATATTACGTCTTTAACCGCGACGGATTTTTCCCGCGCTTCTTTGCTGGGCTGCATGATAAAATTATCAGCCGTGACTTTGTGCGCCTCTCTCCATTTTTTCCCTTCAAGAACACCTTTCGTTACCATTGTAAGGGCGTCTTTTTTATATGCGGAGTTTGCCACAAGGAAATCCCAAAGCACGGGCCTTAATAAATCTATAGCTTCCTGTCTGTTTTGAAGAGATACAGACTGCTTTGAATAATTCTGATTATCTTTAGCGTAATATTTTCTGTAATCTATCTTATAATACAAATTACTGCCGCTGCTTGCGGCGTATGCTCCGGCGCTGCTTTGGCTGACTCTGTCGTCTTCCGTTTTTTCTACTACCGTCGCGTCCGCGACCATTTTTGTCAAAGCTCTGGAGTACAAGTGATCGCGAATGCCCTGCGCGGCCGCCGGCGCCGTGTCAAACGCCCGCACAAGTTCGTCCAGAGAATAATGGTTATCCTCCGTCAGCGTTTCTACGCAAACTTCATTTCCTGATTTTACGGCGTCGGTAAGAGTAGTGCATGTCGTTTTAGTTAAGCTCTGGCAGTCTTTCTGGTAATTATTACAGCTTTCCTGAGTTCCTACAGTCTGCGCTTTTGCCGCGACGGCAAGCAGCAACGCAGCAGCAAGTATTACTGTCTTTTTCATAATATCTCCTTTTACGAATGCAGCGGCATTTCCGCTTTTGTGCCGCGTACGCTAAGGGATTATTTTGTTTACTTTTCCACGCTAACATAAAACGGTTTTATGCGCAAGGGCCAAAGGACCTATTTTTGCCTAATTATTTTTAATTATAAAAACTAAGCTAAAATCATATTTCCGTCATAAAAGACAAAAAAATATCCCGCCGTTTGCAGGGGGATATTTTTTAATTCCGGATTTTATTATTAATCTTTATAATTTACCAGGGAGTTGATTTGCGGGCCTTCTGGCAGGCAGTTCCTTCCGTTTAAAAAACCGAGTTCCAGCAAAAATGAAAGCCCCGCGACTTCCGCGCCCGCGAGTTTTACCAGTTCATACGCCGCGCGGGCAGTGCCACCCGTTGCCAGCACGTCGTCAACTATAAGCACTTTGTCAGAGGGGAAAAAAGCGTCTTTGTGCACGTCTATTTCATTATTATGGTATTCGCACTGATAAGAGCGGGTGTAAACTTCGCGCGGCAGCTTGCCTTTTTTTCTTATGGGCACAAGTCCCGCGCCCAGCATAAGCGCGCACGGCGCGGCAAGCAAAAAACCGCGGCTGTCTATGCCCGCAACTTTTGTTATGCCTTTATTTTTAAAATCTTTTACCAGAAGGTTAATTGTTTCTTTAAAAGCGTAATGATTTAAGAGCAGCGGGGTTATGTCTTTAAACGCCACGCCTTTCTTGGGGAAGTCTGGCACGTCTAAAATGTAGTCTTTTATTGAAGCCATGGATTGTACTCCGTCCTCCAATCTTTTTCCTCTCCCGAAAAGCCCGCAAAGCCTTGCGGGCGTATCAATTAGTCAGGGGCTTAGGCCCCGCCGTTTCAGCGAAGCTGAAAACGGGAGAGGATACAGGTGAGGGTTTTTAAACACAATTTTGCGCCGTAAATTTATTCAAGGCCCCTCCTTTCGGGGGCCTATAAGGTAAAAAACCAAACTTAATTTTATAACGTCCATTTACCCCTTTCCCCTTCGGGGGTTTCCCCCTAAAAGGGGGAATTAACGGCTGTATGTTGTGTACATATTGTGTTCCCGAACCCTCACCCGCCTACGCTGCGCTACGGCGCGGCAGGCCTGCCCTCTCCCTAAAAGGGAGAGGAAAAAAATTAATTATTTTTTCTTTTTCCCTGAAATTTTTTTGACAGTATTTTTTATCGGTTTTTTCGGCGGTTTTTGTTTGGAAAAGTGCGTCAATTTTTTGGCGGGCCTTATGCCGCTTTCCGCCTGCGCCTGCAGTATTTTTTGTTTTAATAATTTTTCCAGCTCAGAGCTGCCCGTTACCTGCCCCAGCACGTTGCGTTTGGCTTTTATTTCCATGCCGGTGTGTATGTTTTTCGTCCTGCGGTCAGGCATATTGGGCATTTCCAGAATGCCCAGTTTCTGCGCTTTTCTGCGTATGTGGCTTATGGCGCGCTCCTCAATCTGGCGCACGCGCTCGCGTGAAAGGCCGAGCTTGTCCGCCACTTCGCTCAAAGTCATGGTCTCGTTTGTCTGAAGGCCGTTGCGCATCATCAAAATTTCGCGGTCGCGCGGATTAAGCTCCTGCAGCGCGGCCAGCAGGTCGGTGTTGGAGGATGAACGGGCAAGCACGTCGTCCGGATTGCCTTTGCCGTCGTCGGTAAGAGTTTCTTCAAGAGTAATTTCTTCCTCGTCGCCCACGCTGAGCGCGAGGGAGTCCACGCCTTTTGCCGCGTTAATCGTTTCAAGGATTGATTTGACTTTGCGCGCGCTCCATTCAAGCTCGCGGGCCATTTCGCTTAAAGACGGCTCCCGCCCCAGAGTTTCTTTCATCGCGTTCCACGCGCGCGTCCACTTTTTAATATCGCCCCACGCGTGGGAGGGGATTTTGATGGTGCCGCTCTGCTCGTCAATATATTTTCTTATGGCCTGCTCTATCCAGTAAATAGCGTAAGTGGAAAAGCGGAAGCCTTTTGACGGGCGGAATTTTTCAATAGCCTGCATGAGGCCGAGGTTGCCCTCCTCAATCAAATCCAGAAACTCAATATCTTTGCGCATAAACCGCTTTGCGGCCGGAATGACGAGGCGCAGGTTTAGCTCCATCATTTTTTGTTTTGCGGCGGCGTCGCCCCGTCTGACGCGTTTCCAAAGTTTGTCCATTTCCTTGCGGTCAATGTCTCTGGAAATTTCGCTCATCTGCTTAAAATATTGGTTTAAAGAATCAAAATTCGCGTTATTATTTTCTTCCATGTATCCATTCTACACTATTTTTCATGGTAACGGTCACACTCTCCGTCCGGCAATGTTAAAAAAGCATAACAAAAAACAAGAATATAACTTCCCCTTTTAGGGGGAATTTTAATCACATTTATGCTGATTTAACATTGCCGGAAAGGCAAAAAAGGGACAAATTAAAGTATTTTTTGTATAATATGTCAAGAGGCTTTTTATGTCGGTTGACGTTATAAATAATTACAGGGTTGTTCTCAACCGCGTCAAAACCGCGTGCGCGGCCGCCGGAAGACGGGAAAGCGAAGTAACCGTGCTGCCGGTTATAAAATACGCAAAAAATGACGATATTTTAACCCTTTTTAATTTTTTGGGCCCGCGCGTTTCCGCGGCGGAAAGCCGTTTGCAGGACGCGCAAAAACGCTGGGATTTGCCGCAGTTTAAAGTTTTAAGGCCGCAGGCCACCTTACATTATATAGGCGCGCTGCAGTCAAACAAAATAGCCAAAATCGTCAGTTTATTTGATTTTATAGATTCCGTGCCGGACATTGAAACCGCGCGGAAAATCAGTATTGCGGCTTTAAAGCCCGTCAAGTGCATGATTCAGGTTAAACTGACGGAGCGCGATACGCAGAGCGGCGTTAAAATTGAAGACGCTCCGGCGCTGACGGCCGCAATGAAGAATTTAAAAAATATAAATTTATGCGGCCTCATGGCCATAGCGCCGCGGACGGAAGACGAAAAAATTTTAAGACCGCTTTTTAAATCCGTAAAACTGCTTTGGGACAAAGAGTTCGGGGCGTTAAAAGAAAAATATTTGTCCCTGGGCATGAGCGGGGATTTGGAATTGGCCGTTGAAGAAGGATCTGACCTGCCGCGCGTCGGCAGCGCGATTTTTGGAGAATAAAAATGATAATTAAAGTGCGTGTTATTCCCACCAAAGGCGATAATGAAGTCGTCAGCCGCATAGGCAGCGTGCTGCGGGTAAAAGTCAAAACCAAAAGCATTGAGAGCGAGGCCAACTCAATAATACAATTATTTTTGGCGGAATTTTTTGCCGTCGCTTCCGGCAGCGTGAACATAGTCAAAGGCGCGAAAGGCAAGGAAAAGACGGTTGAAATCAGAGGTAAAAGCGAAGAAGCTCTTAAAAAAGTAATGGACGCCATTCCGTAAAACTACATTTTACAAAGCCCCTGACAAAACGTCAGGGGCTTTTTTATTTGCCAAAGGCAAATAACCGCGTCATAGCGAAGCGAAGACGGGTACTTCAAGCACGGCAATTAAATTTTTATATAATTTTTAAAAGGGAAGGACAAGTCTTTCCCCTCGCCCCTTGCGGGAGAGGGGCAGGGGTGAGGGGTAGATTTTGTTGAAGT
>JAIRUU010000024.1 GCA_031254225.1 Candidatus Elusimicrobium euhamitermitis | reverse complement strand
GGAAATTTCAATTTTCTTTCGGGCGCGTCGTACTGAGAAGTTGAGGAGCGCAAGCGACGAAACGGTACGTTAGCCCGAAAAAAATTGAAATTTACCCAAATACCGAAGAAATTTTTCATAAGAAGCCAATGCGAACGAAGCGAGCGAATCAAGAGGACTGCGAAGCACCCAGCCAAAGGCGTTGTGAAATAATGTGTGATTTTCCAGGAAAATCACTCCATTTATTTAGTAAAATTTCTTTATGTTACTTCCACGGATAATTACCGCCTTAATCGGCATTCCCCTGATTATTGCCGCCATACACTTCGGCGGTCTTGTTTATATGGCATTTGTGGCCTGCGTGATTGCCCTGTGCCTCTATGAATACGGCCTTATCATGCGCGCGGGGCGCAAGCCCGTGCACATGTTCTCTCTAATATTTTTCGGTCTCATTATGGCGGCGGCGGCTATTCTGGGCCGCAGCGCGGCGGCCGCGAATATTAATATGCCGGACAATCTTTATCCGTTTACAATAAGTTTTGTTATTTTAGGAATAATGTTTGTGGAAGTTATTACGCCGCGCAGGAGCATTGAGCGGGCGGCGTTTACTTTCTTCGGCGTGTTTTTTATACCGTGGACGCTGGCCCACCTCATTAATATACGCGACATTGAAAATTACGGCGAGTATCTTACGCTTTTTATGTTAATTACCGTCTGGGTGTGCGACACTATGGCTTATTTTACGGGCCTCGCTTTCGGCAGACATAAAATGAATAAAGAAGTCAGCCCAAAAAAAACGTGGGAAGGCGCCGTCGGCGGCACGCTGTTTGCCGTGGCCGCGGCCATAGGGCTGCGCGCGCTTTTGCTGCCGATGTTTCTCACGCACTGGGAGGCGGCAATTTTGGGTCTGCTGATAGCCGTCGTAGGCCAGATATCTGATTTATCGGAAAGCATTATCAAGCGCAGCACCGGCGTAAAAGATTCTTCAAATTTACTGCCCGGCCACGGCGGGTTTTTGGACAGGTTTGATTCTTATCTTCTTCTCGCGCCGGTATTTTATTACGCGGTTTTATTTTTTATATGAAAAATATCGTAGTTTTGGGTTCAACGGGCTCAATAGGCGTTTCCGCCTTAGACGTAATTGAAAGGCTGGGGCCGCAGTACGTCGTGCTGGCTGTCACGGCGAACTCCAGCGCGGATTTGTTTATTAAGCAGCTGCAAAAATTTAAGCCGCGCTTTGCCGCGGTGATGAACGAAAACAGTTATAAGAAAGTCAAGCCTTTTGTCCCGCAGGGCACAAAACTTTTGCCGCCGGATATTGACAGTCTGATGTTTCTGTCCTCGCTGCCCAGCGCGGATTTGATTGTGAACGGGCTTGTGGGCTCCGTAGGGTTTATGCCTCTTGTGTCCGCTATAAAAAGCGGCAAAACCATTGCGCTGGCAAATAAAGAACCCATTGTCATGGCCGGCCGCAGCCTGATGGAAGAATGTTACAGGTGGAAAGCGGCCATACTGCCCGTTGACTCCGAGCCGTCCGCCATTTTCCAGGCTTTGCAGGGCACGCCGGCGGGCAGGAAAGAAGAAAATATTTCAAGGCTGCTGCTGACCGCGTCCGGCGGGCCGTTTTTGCATTATAAAGGCGCGCTCAGCCGCGTTAAACCTTCCGCCGCGCTTGCGCATCCGCGCTGGGTAATGGGCAAAAAAATTACCATAGATTCCGCCACTTTGATGAACAAAGGTTTTGAAGCTATTGAGATTATGCACCTTTTTAACGTGCCGCTGGATAAGATTGAAATTGTGGTGCATCCGCAGTCAATAATGCATTCCGCGGTGGAATTTAACGACGGCAGCGTGCTCGCGCAAATGTCTTTGCCCGACATGCGCGTGCCCATACAGTATGCGATTACTTATCCGTCCCGTATGCCAAGCCCCGTCAGAAAACTGGGAGTGCGCGATATTGCGAAGCTTGAATTTTTAACACCGGATTTTAAAAAATTCCCGTGCCTTGAGCTTGCGCTCTGGGCGGCGCAGAAAGGCGGCGGGTTTCCGGCCGTGCTGAGCGCGGCGGACGAGGTGGCCGTGGACGCTTACCTTAAAGAAGAAATTTTATTTACGGATATTCCTAAGCTTGTGTATACGGCGCTTGACGGTTTCCCCGGCCGCGCCGGAAAAGTAACTTTGTCCGAAGCTATGGAAATTGACGCCTGGGCCAAGGAAAAAACGACGGAATTGTTAAAAAATAAAAAATATAAAAAGGCGGTTATTTAAATGTTAGTGTCAAAAATACTTTCTTTTTTACTCACGGCGGTTGCCGTGCTTGTGGTGTTGAGCCCGATAATTTTAATACATGAGTTCGGCCACTTTATCATGTGCAGGCTGACTGGGATAAGAGTTCTGGAATTTTCTTTTGGCCTGGGCAAAGTTTTGTGGTCTAAAAAAAGAGGCCGCACAAAATACAGCGTGCGCGCCGTGCCTTTCGGCGGCTTTGTAAATCCGGCGGGGGAAATGTTTGTTGACAACAAAGACGGCAAACACGCGCCGAAAAGTCATGAGTTCGCGTCAAAAAAATGGTGGCAGAAATTTCTGATGGTCATCTCCGGCGCGACGATGAATTATGTTTTGGCTTTTGCGATTTTTACCGGCCTGGCGCTGGCGGCCGGCCGGCTGGCGGAAAGCGATTTGTCCAAAATACCGCCTGCGGTTGACACGGTTATTTCCGGCATGAGCGCGGACAAGGCCGGCGTGCGGCAGGGCGACAGGATTGTCAGGATTAACGGCGTGCAGATAAACAACTGGCAGAACGTTTTGGACGAAGTAAAAAGGATTAACGGGGATTTTACTTTGTCTTACCAGAGAGCGGACGAAATTATGAACATCCCCGTAAAATATTCTGATTTTACGGCGGCCGGCAGTCTGCTTGGCATAACGGCAAAACCGGTTTATAAAAAGGTCACGGTTTTCTCGGCAATAAGCGCGGGCGCGTACCAGTGCTGGTACTGGACAAAATTTTCGCTCTTGTCAATTTATAAAAGTCTTGCCGCAAAAAAAGCGCCGGATTTGGCGGGACCCGTCGGAATAGTCAACATTATTCATAAAGCGGTCAGCACGGGCGTGATGGATTTTATCTGGCTGATAGGCCTTTTGAGTCTAGCGGTAGGCATGTTTAATTTATTTCCCATTCCGGTGCTTGACGGCGGTTACGCGCTGATGTTTTTGTGGGAAGGCGTTTCCGGCAAAGCGCCGACTGAGAAATTTGTAAAAAAATGTCTGGACGCAGGCCTTGTGCTGCTTATCCTTCTTGTCTTTTACGCGACGGTGGGGGACGTTAAGAGGATAATTAAAAAGCCCGCCGCGCAGCCCGCCGCCGCGGAGCAGGCGCCGGAGAAAAAATAATTTATGACGCGGCTTGAGGAAATAAAAAATAAAATCAAAAATTTTGAATACTGCGCCGCGCTTGAAGATTTAAAAAAACTGCCGCGCCCGCTTTCCGCCGAAGAAGATATTTTGCTTGAGCGCGTGGAAATTGCCTGCAAGTTCAGACGTAAAATGGGGCTTGAGGACGGCCAGGACATTCCGCCGCACGAAAGGAACCCGCGCCGCCGTTCCATGCCGCTGCTGACCGTGCCGCTCGGGCGTTGTCTTTATTTTGCGCCGCTTTATCTGCCGCTGTTTCCGATAGCGCGGTTTGAGCGCGACGAACGCGGCTTCGGCCACCCGGTGGAACTTACTACGGGACAAAAAATCTGGCGCGCTTTCGGTATAACTTTTTGTTTAGTCGCGATAACCTGCTACATGATTTTATGGGTAATATAACGAGAGAAGTTAAAGTAGGCAAATTTATTTTAGGCGGAAAAAATCCCGTGCGCGTGCAGAGCATGTGTAATACGGACACGCGGGACGCCGCAGCCACCGCTGCCCAGATTTTACGTCTGGAAAACGCCGGCTGTGAAATTAACCGCGTGGCCGTGCCGGACATGGACGCGGCCCGCGCGCTGGGCGAAATTAAAAAGCGGATTCACACGCCTCTCGTCGCGGATATTCATTTTGATTATAAACTCGCGCTTGAGGCGGTTAAACAGGGCGTTGACAAAGTGCGCATTAACCCGGGTAATATCGGCAATATAAAAAACACGGAGGAAGTTGTGCGCGCGTGCAAAGACGGCGGCGTTGCAATACGCATAGGCGTAAACGCGGGCTCGTTAAAATATCTGAAAAATATTTCCGGCTCTCCGGATTTGACTGTTGAGAAGTGGGCGAGGGTAATGACGGACGAGGCGCTGGAGCAGGTTAATATTTTAGAAAAACTAAATTTTAAAAACGTTTTGGTTTCGCTTAAAGCGGACGACACGGCGCGCACCGTTGCCGCCAATGAAAAATTTGCTTCGCAGTCGGGCGTGCCGCTGCATATAGGCCTGACGGAAGCGGGCAGTTTTTTGGCGGGCACGGTAAAAAGTTCCATAGCGCTGGGAACTCTGCTGCAAAAAGGCATAGGCGCGACGATAAGAGTTTCTCTTACGGAAGACCCCGCGCTTCAGGTGCGCGCGGCATATGAAATTTTAAAAGCTTTGGGCCTGCGTAAATTCGGGCCGGACATTATTTCCTGCCCCACGTGCGGCCGCTGCAACGTTGAAGTGGGAGCCGTCGTAAAAGAGCTGGAAGAAAAAATTTACGGCGACGCGGAACTTTTAAAAAAATCCGCGGGCATGAAAATAGCCGTAATGGGCTGCATAGTCAACGGCCCGGGCGAAGCAAGAGACGCGGACTTCGGCATAGCCGGCGGCCAGGGCGAGGGCTTATGGTTTGAGCGCGGCGCCGCCGAAGGCAAAATCCCGCAGAACAAATGGATAGAAACAATTTTAAATAAAATCAGAGAGCGGAAAATATGAGATTATCAAAATATTATTTGCCTACTTTAAAAGAGGCGCCGAAGGACGCGGATACCGTTTCCGCCAAGCTTATGCTGCGCGCGGGACTTATTCGCAAGACGGCGAGCGGGATTTATGAGTGGCTGCCGCTGGGCCTAAAAGTTTTGAAAAAAGTTGAGCAGATTGTCCGCGAAGAAATGAACGCAGCCGGAAGCAATGAAGTTTGGCTGCCTTTGATACAACCCAAAGAACTTTGGGAAGAGAGCGGGCGGTGGAATTATTACGGCAGGGAGCTGCTCCGCATTAAAGACCGCAAAGGGGCGGAGTTTTGTTTTGCGCCTACAGCCGAGGAAGTCATTACAAATTTAATCAAGCGCGACGTTACCTCATACAGACAACTGCCTGTTTCTTTATACCAGTTCGCGTCCAAATTCCGCGACGAAATACGCCCGCGCTTCGGCGTTATGCGCGCGCGGGAATTTTATATGAAAGACGGCTATTCTTTTCACGCGGACGAGGACAGCATTAATAAACATTACCAGGAAATTTATGACGCTTACGTCAGAATTTTCACGCGCTGCGGTTTTAAATTTAAACCGGTTGAGGCCGACACCGGCGCGATAGGCGGCAATTTTTCGCACGAATTTATGGTGCTGGCAGAAACCGGCGAAAACGAGATTGCTAACTGCCCGCACTGCGGTTACGCCGCAAATACCGAAAAGGCGGAAATTATGCCGACGGTATTTCCCGCAGCGTCAGGTTTGAAAACTATGGAAAAAGCCGCCACGCCGGGCGCGCATACCGTGGAAGACGTCGCAAAAATGCTGGGGCGCAGGCCGGAGGACCTTATTAAACTTTTGGTTTTCACGGCCGACGGAAAGCCCGTCGCGGCCCTCATGCGCGGGGACCATGAACTTAACGAGCATAAATTAAAATCGTTTTTAAAAGCCTCCCAGCTTGAGAAAGCGAATGAGGAAACTTATGTAAAACTGACAGGCTCCCCCGTCGGATTTGCGGGTCCCGCCGGTCTTAAAGAAAAGGGCGTAAAACTGATTGCGGATTATCACGTGCGCGGCGTTGTCAACGGCGTTGCCGGCGGCAATGAAAAAGATATGCACGCGGTTAACGTCAACCCGGGGCGCGATTTTGAGCCTGAAATTTACGCCGACTTAAAAATAGCCGCCTCCGGCGACGCGTGCGCTAAATGCGGCGGCAAATTTACTTTTACGCGCGGCATTGAAGTCGGGCACACTTTTAAACTTGGCACAAAATATTCCGTTTCCATGAAAGCCGAATTTCTTGACGAAAACCAGAAATCAAAACCGTTTCTCATGGGCTGTTACGGCATAGGCATAAGCCGCGTGGTTGCCGCGGCTATTGAGCAGAGCCACGACGTAAACGGCATAATCTGGCCCGCGCCGCTTGCGCCGTTTGACGTGTATCTCGCGACAGTTGACGCGGACATTAACCCCAAAGTCAAAGAAGCGGCGGAAGGCGTTTACAAAAAACTGGAGGGCGCCGGTTTTGAGGTTTTGTACGACGACAGGGCCGAGCGGCCCGGCATTAAATTTAAAGACGCCGACCTTATAGGCCTGCCGCACAGAATAGTTGTAAGCACAAGGACGCTGGAAGCCGGCCAGTGCGAATATAAAGCGCGCGTTTCCAAAGACGCGGTCCGCTGGGACTTGGCGGAATTAGCGGATAAATTTAAAACTCTGAAATAATTATAACGTCTTTTTAAAATAACTCTTTTGCCCGCCTGTTTACCCAGCCGGTTTAATGATATTTATTTAAAAACCGGCGCGTTCTGCCGCTTAAAAATACCTAAAAAAATCAAAAAAATGCCTATAAATACCGCTTGGCCAAAACCTGAAGAGCGGAATCGCTTTCGTCGTAAGATAACATAGCCTTTTTAGTTATTATGGATTACGTTTCTTTCGGTTTATAATATAAGTGTAATCTTATGATAATAAGGAGGACTCAGTGAAAAAAATAATAATAAATTTTGTTTTTGCCGCGGTTTTATTTTGTGCCGCAGGAGGGGCGTCCGCGTTTGCCGCTACCTCATATGAACACTGCAGGTGTAATCAGACTACTCCCGGGCTGACTGATAACACCACAACATGCTGCAACGACGCTATAAACAACAGTTATCAAAATAGTAATAAAGACACTTGCTGCAAAAATGTGAAAGGTTCAACTTATTCATGGACTGGCACGGGCACGACTTGGTCTTCCAGCGGCTGCACGGTGCCGGACCCGTGCGCGGGATATACTTCATGTAAAGCCACAATAGGCGGATATGTTACTAATGCTCAGAACCCCGCTGGATTATGTACAACCTGCTGTGGCGGCAATCTTACCGGTGCAATCTCGCAGCCTATAACATGCAACGGCACTTCGTATTTCCCGTGCGCCTGCAAAACGTCTACAACAACAGTCGCTCTTTTTGCCACTTCTTTAGAAATTAATGATTCTACAGGAACCAACACTGACGACACGGCGAGGTCATACCTTGGCGTAGGCGGCAGCGGCGCGGTAAACCGCTGCACGCAAAGAGGCGAAACCGGAGGACATGATGCAATATTTCGTGATACGTATAATACCTGCATGTCGGAATTCGGTACTGTGATTCAACAATATCTTAATGCGAATTCAGGCGGCTTTTCCAACATATGCTATATAGGCGGCGGCAATACAGTCACGAACGGAGGTTCTACCTATACGAACGTAGGCATTAAATATTATCTTGGCTGCGTAGTGAAGTAAAATAAGTTTTGCGGTTAAAAAAGAGACCTTCATTTGAAGGTCTCTTTTTTGTTTGGTTTCTCTCGCGCGGGGTAATTTTTGGCCGGATTTTGTAAAAAAGCCGGAAATGGGTTCCTAAACTTTTTTTAATTTTCACGCCTGAGTTCAACATAGCCTTTTTAGTTATTATGGATTACGTTTTTTATGTTTTACAATATTAAGTGTAATTCCATATTATTAAGGAGGACTCAGTGAAAAAAAAAATAATAAATTTTGTTTTTGCCGCAGTTTTGTTTCTCGCGGCAGGCACCGCGGTAATATACGCTTACGCTAATTATACGGAGTGCAGGTGCTCCCAATCTTCGCCGGGTATCAGCAATCAGGCGGCTTCATGTTGTTACTTGGCCGCATACAGATCAAACTTTCCCAGCGATTGCTGCCAAAACTCAAACAGCGCCTGGGTTGCGGCGTCTTCAGGAGACTGCAGCCCGTGCGCCGGCATTTCCGTATGCAGAGGGGATACACAAGGGGCCGGCGGATGGGTTATAAGCAGCGCGACCATTGCAAATGACTGTGCCTCCTGCTGCGGAAACGGATATGTTATGAGCACTATGGATACAAGCACGACATGCGGCAGCACCACATATTGGAAGTGTAAATGCAAACCAAAAACAGCAACAGCCCAGCTTGTTGCCTCCGCCGCAATAATTGACGACGGCAATGGTTCCTGCGTGCCTGGGTATGGCGATGCGCGGGCGTCAGAGGCTCTTGGAATAGCTTTAAACGGCGGGACGGTCAGCCGCTGCACGCAAAGAGGCGAAACCGGAGGATACAACGCAATATTTAATGATACGTACAATACCTGTAAGTCTGAATTTGGCAATGATATTAACGGATATCATAATAGTAATACAGGCGGCTATGACAGAATGTTTTATATAGTCGGCGGTACTACAACCAACAACGGAGGTTCTGTTTGTACGAACGTGGGTACGAAATATTATTTGGGCTGTAAGGTGGTAAAAAATTAATAATAAAATGCCGCGCCGGAAATTTTGCGGTTAAAAAAAGAGACCTTCGTTTGAAGGTCTCTTTTTTTGTCCGTTTTCTAAACTTATTTTACTCTTCCGGCGGAACCGAGGACGTTTTTGTTTTTGTCTTTATACATCGCGATAAGGTCCGTCCTTGCCGGGCCCAAATATTTGCGCGGGTCAAACTCTTCCGGTTTGGTCGCAAATACTTTGCGTATGGCGGCGGTCATTACTAATCTGCCGTCTGAATCCACGTTAATTTTGCAGACCGCGCTTGCGGCCGCTTTCCTTAACTGTTCCACCGGCACGCCGACGGCGTTTTCCATTCTGCCGCCGTATTTGTTGATGGTTGCCACGGCCGTCTGGTCCACGCTGCTCGCGCCGTGAAGCACTATTGGGAAACCTGGAAGACGTTTTTCACACTCCGCCAAAATATCAAAGCGCAGCGGGGGGACAGATTCTCCGGGTTTGACTTTAAATTTATAAGCGCCGTGGCTGGTGCCTATTGAAATAGCCAGCGAATCCACGCCTGTCCTTTTTACAAAATCTTCAACCTGCGCGGGGTCGGTATAAGTATGGTGTTCGGCGGAAACTTCGTCCTCAATGCCGGCCAGAACGCCCAGCTCGCCCTCAACGGTAACGTCGTTTTTGTGCGCGAACTCAACGACTTTTTTGGTCAGCGCGATGTTTTCTTCATACGGCAGATGGGAGCCGTCTATCATTACCGAAGAGAAACCGCTTTCAATGCAGTCTTTGCAAAGCTCGTAACTGTCGCCGTGGTCAAGATGCAGCGCTACCGGCACGGGTTTGCCAAGCTCTTTCATCATCTCAACCGCGCCGCGGCCCATCCAGCGCAGCAGGGTGGCGTTAGCGTATTTGCGCGCGCCGGAAGACACCTGCAGAATAACCGGACTGCCGGACTCCACGCACGCCGTAATAATAGCCTGCAACTGCTCCATATTATTAAAGTTATAGGCGGGCACGGCGTAGCCGTTTTTCATCGCGTCTTTAAACATTTCCCTGGTGTTTACAAAACCAAGTTCTTTATAAGAAACTGTCATTTTTAGCCTCCGA
This sequence comes from Candidatus Elusimicrobium euhamitermitis, assembly GCA_031254225.1. Lineage (GTDB taxonomy): Bacteria > Elusimicrobiota > Elusimicrobia > Elusimicrobiales > Elusimicrobiaceae > Elusimicrobium > Elusimicrobium euhamitermitis. The sequence continues at coordinate 2,294 of JAIRUU010000024.1, read as the reverse complement.
AATATTTATTTACACTAAATTTTACTATTTTTTGCGGGAGGAGGGAAAATAGCAAAAAAATATCGGCGTCGTTATTGACATTTGTATAGTATAAAAATATACTATAATAGCTATAAAAATAAGTGAGCAAATTATGATAAAAAATACTTTTTCTCTTTTCAGTTTTTGGTGCGATAAAGAGGAAGGATTTACTTTAATAGAACTTCTCGTGGTTGTTCTTATTATCGGCATATTGGCGGCCATTGCGCTGCCGCAGTATCAGAACGCGGTAGAGAAATCAAAGGTAACCGAAGCGTTAATTGTGGGAAGAAATATTGTTGACGCGTCTAAACGCTACAACCTTGAAACCGGCGCGTGGCCCACGTCTTATGACCAAATAGATATAGACGTTCCCTCCGGTTACGCAATATCGGGCGACAGGGCCGTAAGCGGCAAGTTTGAAATCTGGCTTGACGGCGCAGGGTCCTCGGGAGGTGTTCCGGCCGTAAGAATTTTGCGTCTCAATTCCGCGGGGCAGAAAACGGATTATTATATTTATTGGGGTATGAAAGACAATTCAAGAACCTGTAATATACACGGCCAAATAATTAATCCTCAGAATGACAAGGGCAGAAGATTGTGCGTGTCTTTAGGCGGAACCCCCAGCGCCAGCGGGACAGTCGGGATATGGAATTTTTGACCGTTGATAAAAAAACACTGTTCTTCAGAAGTAATTTTTTATGGAACCTATCTCTTTTAGCAGCACTTTTGAACCATTTATACCCGCAATGACTTCTTTAATTTTTTCCAGACTGCTCTTCATTGTTTCTCACAGACAAGACGGCTGCTTTTTTGATAAAATCATCTCATGGACTTCTCATTATTTAAGAAAATAGCGGAACTTTCCGGCGTTTCCGGCAGGGAAGACGCCGTGCGCGCCGCGCTGCTCAAACTTTTTAAGCCGGTTACCGACGAAATCCGCGTTGACAACATGGGCAATATCATCGCCTACAAAAAAGGCCGCGGCGTGCGCAAACTCATGCTTGCCGCGCACATGGACGAGATAGGCCTTATGGTTAACCATATTGACGACGCGGGGTTTATACATTTTATCCCCGTCGGCGGCATTGACGCGAGGACGCTGCTTGCCCAGCGCGTTACTGTCCACGCGGCAAAAGGGCCGGTTACCGGCGTTATAGGCACAAAGCCCGTGCATTTGCTTGAGCCGGCGGAAGCAGCGAAAGTCGTCCCCGTAAAAAATTTATTTATTGACGCCGGCCTTGTGCCGGCGCAGGCAAAAGAGTTAATTACGCCCGGCGATACGGTCAGCCTTGAAAGGACGGCCGTGGAGTTTGGCGAAGATTTTATAAATTCCAAATCCATTGACGACCGCGCCGGCGTTTATATAATTCTTGAAGCGCTTAAAAAAGTTAAAAAATTTGACTGCGATATTTACGCGGCCCTTAACGTGCAGGAGGAAGTGGGTCTGCGCGGCGCGGTTACTTCCGCATACGGCATAGACCCGGATTTGGCTTTAGTTGTGGACGCCACCGCCGCCAACGACCTGCCGGCAACGCCGCGGCACGAGTATAACTGCGCGGTCGGCAAAGGCGTGGCGATTACCGTTATGGACAGCGGTACTATTGTCAACCCGCAGATTGTCAAAACTTTAAAAGTTCTTGCGCGGGAAAACGGGATAAACAATCAGCCCAAAATTTCCGCCCGCGGGTCTAACGACGCAGCCGCGATACATAAAACCAAAAACGGCGTGCCGACGGGGATTTTGTCGCTCCCCACGCGCTACATACACTCAAGCATTGAGACGTGTTCAAAAGCGGACATTGACGCCGCCGTGGATTTGACAGTAGCTTTTATAGAAAACTGCTGCAAGCATAATTTTGATTTTTAAATGCGTCCCTTGCGGGAGAGGGAAAAGGATAATTTTATTTTATAACGGCGCATTTACTCCCGCCTACGCTGCGCTACGGCGCGGCAGGCATTACCCAATCTTTGGGATTTTCTTCCTCTCCCTGAAAGGGAGAGGAGCGCGCCCAAGCGCGCGAATAAAGTTTTCAGTGGTTATCCAGCCGTTGCAGTGTCTTGTATTTGCCGTGTCTGGCAGTTGCCGTAACCCGTCTTGCGTCGGAAAAATTTCTCAGGGATTTGAGGGAAATTTCAATTTTCTTTCGGGCGCGACGTACTGAGAAGTTGAGGAGCGCAAGCGACGAAACGGTACGTTAGCCCGAAAAAAATTGAAATTTACCCAAATACCGAAGAAATTTTTCATCAAACAGCCAATGCGAACGCAGGGAGCG
>JAIRUU010000021.1 GCA_031254225.1 Candidatus Elusimicrobium euhamitermitis | reverse complement strand
TTTTTTCAAGGTCGGCCACTTTGTAAGGCGTGTCTTCAAGTATATCGTGCAGGAGGCCCGCGCAGATTGTTTCTATGTCAAGTTTGTGGTCAAGCAGAATGTCGGCAACGGCCATGCAGTGGTTTTCAAAATAGGGGTCGCCGGAAGCGCGGAGCTGGCCGGAGTGGGCTTTTTGGGCGAAGTCGTAGGCCTTCTCAAGAATAGTAATGTCTTGGGAGGGATTATAAGCCCGAAACTTATCCAGCATTTCTTGTTTTGTCATATTTTATTTACGGCTGCGCTTCGCGTTTCTTCTGTGTCGCTCACTTCGTTCGCTTGGCCGTTTGTTAAAAATTTCTTCGGCTTTTGGACGCTTTTCAATTTTTCCGGCCTTCGCCGTACGCTTCGCCCTAAGTACTTGCTCAGGCCGGAGAAAATTGAAAAGCGTCTCAAAATCCTGTGAAATTTTTTTAACAGACTACTAACGGCGGTTACGGCAACCACAACTGCGCTCTCTTAACCTAAATTCCCCCTTTTAGGGGGAAACCCCCGAAGGGGAAAGGGGTAAATAGACGTTATTAAATAAGGTTCGCTCCTCCGCTTACCACTCACCCCTACCCCTCTCCCGCAAGGGGCGAGGGGAAATAGTGTCTCTTACTCGTGGAAAACTTCGTTTATTATTAACTGCGCGGCGCGGTTTGCCACGCCTGGCTCGCCCAGCGACTGGCGGATTTTTAAAAGCTCCGCGCGCATTTTTTTCATTTTGTCCGGGCTTTGGAAATAAGACATAACTTCGCCGGCAAGATTTTTTGTCGTCGCCGTATTTTGTATAAATTCTTTTACCACTTCTTTGCCGGATAAAATATTTACAAGCGAAATATAAGGCACCTTTATAACAGCTTTTGCGATATTGTACGTCACTGCGGACATTTTGTACGCCACCAGCATGGGCACGCCGAGCAGCGCGTTTTCCAGCGTCGCCGTGCCGGAACAGGTTATAAGGAAATCCATGTCCGCGCGTTTTTGGTAATCCGTCTCGCGCACGAGGGTGACGTTCTGGTTTTTCTCGCCCATCAGTGAATAATAAAACTCGTCGTCAAACCCGGGCACGCAGAATAAAAACGCTTTTGTGGACGGAAAAACTTTGGCGACTTCTTTATAAGTTTTATAAAAAAGCCGCGTGTGTTTTTGCAGCTCGCCGGGTCTGCTGCCCGGCAATAGACCCAGCCGGAAAACGCCGTCAAAAATATGTTCCTTGGGACTGGGCATAATATCCAAAAGAGGATTGCCCAAAAAAACCGCGCTGCCGCCGTATTTGGCGTGGAACGCGGGCTCAAAAGGGAAAATTGTTATTGCTTTTTTTGTGTTGGCGGCTATGCTTTTTGCGCGGTACTGCCTGCTGGCCCACACCTGCGGCGCGACATAATAATACGCCGGAATATTGCGGTGCTTTGCCATGCCGAGAACCTGGGAATTAAAACCGTAAAAATCAACCGTTATGACTGCCGCGGGGTGCTGCGTATCAAGATATTTCCGCACTTCGCCCAGCAGTTTTATCCAAAGCGGCAGTTTGACCAAAGGCGCCACAAAACCGCTGGCGCCTTTTGAAACCAAATCAAACATAAAATTATCTGCCGCGCTTTGCAGGTTTTTGCCGCCTATGGCGGTTATAACCAAATCTTTTTTAAGTTTTTTCATTTCGCGGACAAGGTTTGCGGCGTGTAAATCGCCGCTCAAATCGCCCGCTACTATTAAGATGTTTTTGCTGGTGGGAAAAATAGTGGCCATAGTTAATTACCTTTCTTGAAAGTGCCAAGCGCCTCGTCCATAACGATTTTTGCCGCGCGCGCAACGTCCACCACGGCTTTTACCGCGCCCGGCGCGGTGGCCGGGCCGGATTTTGCTCCTTTTGGCAAATCATAGCGCGTGATTTTTTCTTCAATAAGCATGGCTATTTCCAAGGCCATGCCGCCCCTTTCTCCGCTCGGCGCGGGCGCGGTGGCGTTTAAAATGGAATCTTTAAAGTGTAAAAGTTCGGACGTTATGGGCATCTGTTTGTTAACCTGCGGGTAGATGACGGTAATGTCTTTCATGTCGTTAATAACCGGTTTTTCTTTTTTATAAAGTTTAATGCCGGCGTTCATAAAGTCAACGGAAATATACGCGTCGTCCTGGTACAAATGCATATAGCGCGCGCGTTCAAAACTGGCGCGGCTGGCCGTAACGTCCGCTATGGCGCCGTTTTCAAAATGAAAACGCACGTTTGCTATGTCTTCGTTGTCGGAAAATACGCTTACGCCTATTGCCTCAATATCTTTAATCGGGCTGTTAATCATGGTAAGCAAAAGGTCAATGTCGTGTATCATCAAATCCAGCACAACGCCGACAGCGGCCATGCGCGGGTCATAAGGGCCCAGGCGGTTGATTTGTATGAACCTGGGGTTTTTAATATATTTAAAAGCTTCCGCTACCGCTGGGTTAAAACGCTCCACGTGGCCTATCTGGAAAATGACGTTTTTATTTTTGGCCAGTTCAATTAATTCTTTCGCCTGCGCCATGTTGGAGGCTATGGGTTTTTCCATCAGCGTATGCACGCCGTGCTCAAGACAGTACATTCCTACGGTATGGTGCAGAGGCGTGGGCGCGGCCACCACGACGGCGTCCACCAGTTTTACCAGACTTTCATAACTTTCATAAGGCGTGCAGTTGTATTCCCAGGCGAGTTTTTGGGCGCGCAGGCCGTCGGGGTCCGCCACGCCCACAAGTTCCATGCCTTCCATTTTTGACAGCGTTTTTGCGTGAAAAGAACCCATTTTTCCGGCGCCGATTACGCCTATTTTAATTTTCTTCATATTTATAAAATTATAACATAAATGGTACCCCGTCCTCCTATTTTGTCCCTCCCCCTGAAATGGGAAGGGCGCGGGAGGGGGTTTTGAAACACAAACATGCGCCGTATATTTATTCAAGGCCCCGCCTTTCCGGGGCCTATAAGGCAAAGAACCAAACTTGGTTTTATAACAACGTTCATTTACCCCTTTCCCCTTCGGGGGTTTCCCCCTAAAAGGGGGAATTAACGGCTATATATTTGTGTACAGAACCCTCACCCGCCTACGCTGCGCTACGGCGCGGCAGGCACCTGCCAGGATAAAGAAGGCTATTCTAGTTCCGACTCGTCCATGTCGTCGCGTATGCCGAAGCGGGTTATGCAGAAATCATATTTAATTGGGTCTTCTTTGCAGTATTTTGCAAAAGCGGCGCTGATTTCGGCGGCGGTCGTCATGTCCGCGGGGTTTCTTGTCGTCAGGCCCAGCCTGCGGGCGTTGCGGTGCATGTGAACGTCAAGGGGGACTATAAGTTTTGACGGGCTTACTTTTGTCCAGCCGCCCGGGTCCACCTCGTCGCGGCGCACCATCCAGCGCAGGAATAAGTTGAGACGTTTGAGCGCGCTGTTTTTTGCAGGGTCCGGCACAAGGGTGCCCACGGGGCCAAAGCTCCGCAGTTCCGCCGCAAAGCCGCGCAGCGCGGGAATTATGTTGGGCTGGCTGTCGTCATAGTAACTTAAAAAACATTTTTCAAGGCTGCCGTATTTGCGTATTATTTTTTGTATGGCGGTTAAAAAGTTTATAAGTTGTTCTTCAGTGGTAAAACGGTATTTGAAATTTTTGTAAACCGTAAAATTGCCGTTTTCAATAAACTCGCGCGGGTTTCCCATGCGTTCTAAAATCAGTCCGACGGTTTTAATAATCTGCCTTACGTTGCCGTAAGCAAAACAAGCCGCTATAAGCCCCGCTATCTCCCTGTCTCTGATATTTTTATAATTATAAAGAAACTGCAAAGGGTCGGGGCTTACCAAACTTTTTTTGTTATACTTTTTATATAAGGCGTCTAATTTATTTTTCATACTTATATTTTATGAATTTAAGAGAACTTTTAAACATTGACAGCGACGTTGCCGTCGGGGAAATAACCCAGAACTCCAAAATCGTGGTTCCCGGGGACGTATTCTTTGCGGTCAAAGGCAGCAAGGTTGACGGCAACGATTATATTGACGACGCCGTTTCAAAGGGCGCGGTCGCCGTAGTTTCCACGGAGCCGGCCAAAAAAGACTATCCTGTTCCGTACCTGCGCGTTGATGATATTGATTTTGCCATGGCGGACGCGGCGGTTAAATTTTATAAAAATCCGTCAAAAGCGTTTTTTGTAATAGGCGTTACCGGCACAAAAGGCAAAACCAGCATTACTTATATGCTGGAAAGTATTTTTAAGGAAGCCGGCGTTCCAGTCTCGGTCATAGGAACTATAAATTACAGGATTAACGGCGAAGTTTTTTCCAAAGCGCCCAACACCACGCCCGCCGCGCTCTATCTTTATTATATGCTTGACGAAATGCGCCGCCGCGGCACAAAAGTTTTGGTCATGGAAGTTTCTTCCCACGCGCTTGAGCTGCGCCGCGTGCACGGCATAGAGTTTGATTTGGGAATTTTTACGAATTTGCAGCGGGACCATTTGGACTTTCATAAAACTTTTGAAAATTATTTTAAAGCCAAAGAAAAACTTTTTACGTCAATAGTTGAAAACGGCAAAAACACCAAAACCGCGCTTGTTAATTCCGACGACGAATACGGCGGCAGGCTGATTAAAGATTTTAAAGACAGGCTGAAAATATTTGAATGTTCTTTGTCGGAAACGTCCGATATTAAAGAAAGTTTAAACGGCGTTGATTTTAATTACGCGGGCCGCGCGGGGCATATAAACCTGCTCGGGCGGCATAATTTGCACAATGCGCTTTTTGCGCTTAGAGCCGCGCTTGCTTACGGCGTGGATTTGCCCTCCGCGCTGCGCGGGCTTGCCGCTTTAAAAGGCGTGCCGGGCAGGATGGAAAGGATTGACTGCGGCCAGCCGTTTTACGTTTTTGTTGATTTTGCTTATACGACGGAAAGCATGCTGCGCGCCTATGAAACTTTAAACCCGTATAAACGCGGCAATATCATAACCGTGTTCGGCTGCGGCGGGGAGCGGGACGCGACCAAGCGTCCTTTTATGGGTCTTGCGGCCGCGCAAAACAGCTCCCACGTAATCATAACAAACGACAATCCGCGCCGCGAAGAGCCGGAAAATATTTTTAAAGATATTTTGAAAGGGCTTTCGGGCTACACAAATTACCAGGTTATACCTGACCGCGGCCAGGCTGTTAAGGCCGGCCTGCGGTTATGCGGGGAGCAGGATATTTTGCTCATAACCGGCAAAGGGCATGAGGATTACCAGATTTTGGGAAATACGACGATACCGTTTTCCGACCAGAACACGGCAAAAGAATTGTTGGGCGAATTGGGGTATAAGTAGATTATCCTCCCCCTTTCAGGCGGAGGAAAGAAATTTGAGGACGGAGTATTAATAATGTTTAAAGCGAGTGATTTTAAGGGTAAAAAAGCGTGCGTGCTGGGGCTTGGCAAAAGCGGAGTTGCCGCCGCGAAGCTGCTTGCCAAAAAGGGGTTTAAAGTTTTAGTGAGCGAGGCCAAAAACGCGGACGCCGGAAAATTTAATTTAGGCAAAAACGTTGAAATTGAAACCAACGGGCATACGGACAAAATTTTTGACTGCGCGTTTATAGTCAAAAGTCCTGGTATGCCGGGCCATGCGCCGGTTTTATTAAAAGCAAAAAGAAAAGGAATCAAAATTTTCAGCGAAACTGAAGTGGCGGTTTCTTTTATTCCCAAATCCGCAAAAATAATAGCGATAACCGGCACCAACGGCAAAACCACTACGACAATGCTTACTGCCGCCGTGTTCAGGCAGCATTGTAAAGACAAGAAAAACGGCAAAAAAGTTTTTATGGCCGGCAACGTGGGGGACCCGCTTTCAAATTACGCGGATAAAATAAAAAGCGGGGATTATGTGGTGGCCGAACTTTCCAGCTACCAGCTGGAAGACAGCATTTTTTTTAAACCGCGCGCGGCCGCGGTTCTAAATATTACGCCTGACCATATTGACCATCACGGCTCTTTTGAACGGTATATGGCGGCCAAAAAGAAAATTTTTAAATTTCAAAACTCTTCTGATTTTGCCATAATAAACGGCGCGGACGAAAACTGTCTGGGCATAACAAAAAGAATAAAAAGCAAAGTTATGTGTTTCGCGACAACGCCGCAGCATAAAGCGCGCGCGCATGTTTTTTACGACGGAGACGAACTGGTTTTCAGCAGCGGAACGGCGTTAAAGCCGCCAAAGCTGCTCGGCATTCATAACGTTGAAAACGCCATGGCCGCCGCGTTGCTGGCTATCGTAATGGGCGTAGGCGCGGCTTCAATACAGCGCGCTTTTAATAATTTTAAAGGCGTGACGCACAGGATTGAGGAATTTCTCGTTTATAAAGGAATAAGGTGCATTGACGACTCAAAAGCCACAAACGTTGAGTCAACCGTTATCGCGCTAAGGGCTATGCCGGACGAGCAAAACATTTGGCTCATTTTAGGCGGCAGGGACAAGGGAATGCCTTATGATATTCTTGGACCGCTTATTGAAAAAAAGTGCAGAGGCGTTTTGACCGTCGGGGAAGCGAGTCCCAAAATCCGCGCGGACCTGTCTTTTTATCCGGATATTTTTGACTGCGGAATTATTGACAACGCCGTAAAATATGTTTTTGAAAACGGAGCCGCGGGCGATATTTTGCTTTTATCTCCGGCGTGCGCGTCTTTTGACCAGTTTAAAAATTTTGAGGAGCGCGGCAAATATTTTAAAAAAGTCTGCCGCGCTTTGGCCGGGGCGGAGGAAAATTGCGCCGCTGTAAAATAAAAGTCATTCTGAGGAGTGAAACGACGTAAGAATCTTCAATTACTTTTTTTAAATTCAGACGCTTGGACAAATGACGGACAATAAAGGAAGATTCTCGCGCGCGGCCGCCTCCGGCGGGAACGGCGCGCTCAGAATGACGGAGGATATAACATTATGACATCAATCTTAAAACTTATTGAAGACAGAAGAAGCGTCAGAAAATACCAGGACAAACCCGTGGAGCCGGAAAAAATAAACGCCCTGCTTGAGGCCGCGCGCATGGCGCCCAGCGCGTGCAACGCCCAGCCGTGGGAATATGTGGTTTTTACGGACAAAGAAGCCAAAAATAAATTTTGCGAAACGGTTTTTACGGGCATTTATTCAAGCACAAAATTTGCGGCCGCCGCGCCGGTTATAATAGCCGTGATTTCCAACAAAGGCAATTGGAGCAGCAGGGTGGGCAACATTGTCTGCCAGACGTCGTTTTATCTGATTGACCAGGGCATAAGCACCGGCTATCTGACGCTGGCCGCGCAGGAGCAGGGCCTGGGAACGTGTTATATCGGCTGGTTTGACCACAAAAAAGCCGCCAAATTTTTAAACCTCGGCAACGGGCAGAAAGTTGAACTCCTGCTCAGCGCCGGATATCCCGCGGAAAGCCCTGCCCCCCGCCCGCGCAAAACCGCGCGGGAAGTTATCTTCCATAATAAATACAAACAGTAAAAATTTTACCGTCTGAGAAAAACATAGTCTTTTTAGTTATTTTGAATTAACTTCTTTATTGTTTAAAATAAGGAAGACGTTATACTTTTGTTTTTCATGTGTAGTATTAGTAGGGTGAGCAGATACGCATTATGATTCCTGCGTTTTTCAAACCCTTCGGGCAGCACCGTATTTTTGAAAAATTTAATTTTTTTGCTCCTTACGCAGGCTCCGCTGTTCGGCTGCGCGCGTTGCAAAGAAAATTAAATTTTTCAAAAAATCCGGCGGCCGCGCAGGAAGCATAATGCGTATCTGCTCACCCAAGGCCTTCAATTTTACAGACCGATAGGAGTATTTTATGGATTTTGAACAAGTATATAATGAATATTTCAATAAAATATTCGCCTATATATCAGTCCGCGTGCGATCCCCGCAGGAAGCGCAGGACGTGGCGGCGGTTGTCTGGCAGAATGTTTTTAAAAACCTCTCCAGCTACGACGCGGCCAAAGGCAATGTTTCGCAATGGTTATTTACCATAGCCCGCAATCAGGTTAACAGCCACTACCGTTTTTACCATGTAAAAAAGTTTTTCTCGCTCGGCGAAACTGAGGAAAATATCCCCCAGGCAGATACTCCTATCCCAGACGCTCTTGCCATGGAGGAGGAAAAGCAGCGTCTCTTCCTTGCCGTTAAGGACCTTAGCCGCCGCGAACAGGATTTAATTTCCCTCAAATTTTACTCCGGCCTTAATAACCGGCAAATTGCGTCTTTGTGTAATTTGAGCGAGGGCAATGTCGGCACAATATTAAACAGAAGTATGCAAAAACTCCGCACAGCACTGGAGGTCTTATGAAAAAATATACAGAACAGGATATAATAAATAAATTCCAAGACTTTGATTTTGACCCCAAAGGCGTCAACAAACAGGCGGTCTATAATAAAGTAAAACAAGGCAAAGCCAAAAGCGCGAAGCTTAAATATTTTGGCTTAGGGCTGACAGCGGTTGCCGCTTGCGTGCTTGTCTTTATGGTTATCCCGAAACAAGGGATAATAAGTGATGATTTTAGCTCCAAACCTGTGGAAGAATCGTTGATTGCGCAGTCATCAGCCCCCGCCGCGGTTGTTGCAAACTCAAACGACCTTTCCAAAGCAATGGTTGCGTATAAGGCTGCCGGATCTCTTAGTTCTGCTAAGACGACATGGGGCCCTTCCGCCGTACAAGCTCCTAATATTGCTCTCATGAGAAACAGCAGCATGGGAATATCGGCTGCTCCCATTGCCGGCCGCGGTATGTCCTACCAGCCGCCGATGCCGGTAATAATAGTGGCCTCGCAGCCTTCATATAATAATATGGATGACGAAAAATATACCGAGTTTAAACAAAACAGGTTTAAGCTTGCCGCGGCGGAGCCGCTGTCTACTTTCTCGGCTGACGTGGATACAGCGTCTTACACCATTGTTAAACGGTATATAGAGCAGGGCCAAATACCGCCGGCAGAAGCTGTGCGCGCGGAAGAGTTTATCAATTACTTCAGCTACAATTATCCCGCGCCAAAAGACGATAAACCGGTAAACATAATAACCCAATACGCCCCCGCGCCGTGGAACGACAGCCATAAACTGCTGAAAATCGGCGTGAAAGCCAAAGATATAACCGAGGAAAATCTTCCGCGGGCAAACCTGGTTTTCCTGATAGACATTTCCGGTTCAATGGAAGAAGAAAACCGGCTTCCGCTGATCAAAAAGTCTCTTAAAATGCTCGTTGAAAAACTGCGCCCGTCCGATATGGTTTCCATAGTAACCTACGCCGGCGGCACCAATATACGCCTGGACGGAGTCAAAGCCAAAGACAAGCAAAAAATACGGGATGTTATTGATTCGCTGTACGCGTCCGGCTCCACTAACGGGTCTTCCGGTCTTACTATGGCGTATAAAGTTGCAAAAAGCAATTTCATAAAAAACGGCAACAACCGCGTGATTCTGGCCACGGACGGGGATTTTAATGTGGGCCCCACGTCGTCTAAAGAGATGGAAGCCCAGATAACCGAAGCCAGAAAATCTGACGTTTTTTTAAGCGTCATAGGCGTGGGCATGGGCAATTATAAGGACGAGCGCATACAGCTTCTCGCCAATAAAGGCAACGGCAACTACGCGTATATCAATGACCTTTTTGACGCCCAAAAAGTATTTGTTAAGGAGTTCGGCGCGACAATGTTTACCGTTGCCAAAGACGTTAAGTTTCAGGTGGAGTTTAATCCGTCCCAGGTAGCGGCTTACAGGCTTATAGGATATGAAAAGCGCGCCTTAAATAACGAGGATTTTAACGACGACACAAAAGATGCCGGCGAGCTCGGCGCGGGGCA
>JAIRUU010000080.1 GCA_031254225.1 Candidatus Elusimicrobium euhamitermitis | reverse complement strand
CGCCGAATATGGATTTGTTGTTTTTGAAAACAGTTCCGGACGCCACCTGCACTTCAAATTCGTTCCAAATAGCGCCGCCTCCGTCGTTAGAATTATAATTGCCGTCAAAAACCACGCCGGGCCCTATGGTCATAAAGCTGGTGTACTGGACGGGAACCCCCGTAGTGCCCTGATAATTATTTGATATTGCCGAACGCGTAAAGCCCGTAATTGTCACATTGCCGATTGTTACGTTTGCGTCCTGGACCGTAACATTTGAAGGCGGCACAAAAGCGTTGCTGGTGGTGCCGTTGCCGCTCAGAGTAAACCCGCCGCCGTCCAGCGTTTTGTCATAGCTGCCCCAGATGATGGCGAAGTTGTTTGTGGAGGTAATGTCGCCGGTCATGCCGGCAACCGTGTCCGTGCCTTGGAAAAAGGATTGAAAGTCTGCCCATGTTCCGATTGCGGTTTGCGCGCGGCACTCGGCCGCTCCGGCGATAAGCAGTATAAATGTTGCAAAAAAAGCGGCGCGCTTTTTCATGTTAAACCCCCGTTGGAAAAATACAATAAATAGTATCATGTGGGGACTAGATAAAAAATCCCCATATTTTATTATGGGGATTTAATTATTTAGGGTTACTCTCCGTTATTTGCCCAGCATTTTTTTCATGTCTTCTTCCGGCGTCGTTATGGGGTGCAGTTTGAATTTATCCGTAAGTATTTTTAAGACGTTATCAGACAAAAACGCCGGCATTGTCGGGCCCAGATAAATATTTGTCAGGCCCAGGGACAAGAGCGTGAGCAGCACGCAGACGGCTTTCTGTTCGTACCAGCTTAACACGAGCGTCAGCGGCAGGTCGTTAATAGGCACATTAAACGCTTTGCTCAGCGCTATGGCCACCTGTATGGCGCCGTAAGCGTCGTTGCACTGGCCCATGTCCATGATTCTTGGCAGGCCGCCTATTCCGCCGAGGTCAAGGTCGTTAAACCTGTATTTGCCGCAGGCTAGCGTGAGGATAATGCTGTCTTTCGGCGTTTTTCTGACAAACTCCGTGTAATAATTTCTGCCCGGCTTCGCGCCGTCGCAGCCGCCGACCAGGAAGAAGTGTTTTACAGCCCCGCTTTTTACCGCGGACATAACTTTGTCCGCGGCGCCGAGGACAGTACCTCTGCCAAAGCCCACGGTAAGCACGCCGCCGCCGTTAATGCCGGTCATATGTTTATTTTCTTTATAACCGCCCAGCTTTTTGGCGTGTTCAATTAAGGACGTAAAATCTTTATGCCCTTTTGCGTCCGCCTCTATGTGTTTGGTGCCCGGGAAAGCGACTACCGACGTAGTGTAAACCCTGTCTTTGTAGCTCGCGTGCGGTATCATTATACAGTTTGTCGTCCAGAGAACCGGCGCGGGGACGTCAATAAATTCCTTCTGCTGGTTTTGCCACGCGGTGCCGAAATTGCCTTTTAACTGTTTATATTTTTTAAGCTCCGGATAAGCGTGCGCGGGCAGCATTTCGCCGTGCGTGTAGACGTTGACGCCTTTTCCCTCCGTCTGTTCAAGCAGCATTTTGAGGTCTTTTAAATCATGTCCGGTGATGATGACGAACGGCCCCTTTTCAATGTTGGTCGTTACTTTCGTCGGTTCCGGCGTGCCGTAAGTTTTGGTGTTGGCTTCGTCCAGAATTTCCATGCAGCGCAGGTTGATTTTGCCAAACTCCATAATCAAATTTAGCCTTTCTTCAACGGAAAGTTTTTGGTTAAAAGAGTTAAGGCCTTTGAAAAACCATTCGTCAACGTTTTTATCCCGCAGGCTCAGAACGCGCGCGTGGTGGGCGTAAGCCGCCATGCCGCGCAGGCCAAACAGCAGCGCGCCGCGCAGCGAGGCGTCGTCGGCGTTTTCGCCCGCAAAAAGATTTTCCGTTTTATACGGCGTAATTTGTATTTTGGCGGACGCTTCTGTTTCCTGTCTTTCTTTTATTACTTCGTTTTTGAGGGCCTCAACCGTTTTCTCGTCGTAATCCACATTGCTTACGCACATGAAAAGACCGTCAACGGTTATACGCGCCGCTTCGTCCGTTATTCTGCCCGCGGCGGTTGCCGCTGCGGCTAAATTAATAAGCTCGGCGGTAAGTTTATCCTGCTCTTTTGCCGTGGGCTCGTTTTTACCGCATACCCCTTGTATGGTGCATCCCCTGCCCCCCATGGTCTGCTCGCACTGAAAACAAAACATTGACATAATTTACTTCCTCCTTTTATATAACCCTGCTTTCGCAACAAGGCGCTTCCATGTTGGCCGCCGCCACGTTTTGTATGTCGTTGCGCTTAATAATTTCGGAAAGTTTTTCGGAGTAGTACGCGCCGTCAAGTTTGGGGCAGCCAATTAAAGTTATTCTACATTTAATAAAGTCTTTGTGGAAAGCGGCGTAAGCGTCATCCGCGCGGACTTTTGCCTTAACTTCCGGCGCGGGCGCGGCTTTTTTATGCAAAATTTTTGAATCTGCGCCCGGGCAGCCGCAGGGCGGTTTGTCTTTTCGTGGACAGAAGCGCAATGATGTATGAAATAAAAAATAGATAAATACGTTATAATAAATATGTAGTAATTTTACGGCAACAGCACAGGAGACTCATGAAAAAGGCAGCGGCAGTGGCAGTGATGTTTATTTTACTTCCCGTCTTGGTTTTTGCGCAGAACGCAAAAGACGGCTGGCAGCTTGAACTTAAAAGAATAGCGTTAAATTTAACGTCCACGCGGGTGACGAACGCGCAGAAATACTCGGGTTTCCCGGACTCAAGATTATCCGCGGACGACCAGTCTTTGATACAGGGCGATTTTAATTTTTTCGCCGGTCTGTTCCTTATAGATGATGACGGGCGTATTGCCTCTGTAGGCTTCAAGAATAAACGTCAGCCCGTCGTAAGTGGATTCTTTTTTTT
>JAIRUU010000070.1 GCA_031254225.1 Candidatus Elusimicrobium euhamitermitis | reverse complement strand
TATAAAAAAAGTTTACCACCTGGCCAAGCGCGGTGCGGAAATGTTTTGCCGGCGAAGATTCCGCCTTGCCGCTCACGCCTTTAAAACCGCTTATCAGCAAATCCTGCAAATCCCAGCCCACGCAGTACGAGCCCAAAAGGCCCAGGTCGTGTATATGCGCCGCGCCTTCAAGGTGCGCTTTGCGTATATTTTCCGGATAAATTTTATTAAGCCAGTAAGTTTTGCTGATTTCAGACGATATATAATTGTTAAGCCCCTGCAGCGAATAACTCATGTTGCTGTTCTCGTTAACCTGCCAGTCCATTTTTTTAAGATACTGGTCCACGAGGTCCACGTTAAATTTTGAGGTTATTTCTCTGATTTTTGCGCGCTGGTCGCGGTAGAGGATATACGCTTTGGCGGTTTTGTGGTTGTTGGAGGTCAGCAGCACGTCCTCCACAATGTCCTGGACGTTTTCCACCGTCGGCATAGTGTCGGAGTATAACTGCTGGATTATGTTTACCGCGCGTATGGTAAGTTTGTCGGCTGTTTCTTTGCCGAACTCGCCGGTAGCTTCGCCGGCTTTTAAAATAGCGGAGGTGATTTTTTTGGAATCAAAATTTTGGGTTGTTCCGTCTCTTTTGACGATTTTTGTAATGATTTCGTTTGACATAGCCGCGTTTCCTTTGAGTTTTATTAATTTAAATTCTGACAAATATGCCCGCAAAATGCAAATTTGGCAATACAGTTAAATACTGGCATTTTTACCGTTTTTAATTTACAGTATTTTCAGGTAGGTCAAAATACCTATACGGACATAGGTCTTTTGGCCCTTGCTTCTTACGCGTATTTTTCTTATATTTTTAATATAAGGCATTAAGGAGGCAATACAATGAAAAAACTTTCAATATTAATATGCGCGGTATTATTTGCGGGCGCGGCTTACGCTTCTTTTGAGCCGAATATGGACGATATACGCAAAGGCGTTGAGGCCAGACAGGAAGATAAACCCTCGGTTATAAGAAAAATAGTGGAATTTTTTGTGGGCGGGGAGGAGTCTGGTAACGGAAATATAATTGACGTTGAGGCCCGAAAGGTTGACATTGCTTCTCTCAGGGAAAAATTCAGCGGCATGACCCGTGAAGTCTCGCAGATGCGTGCGGATTGCAAAACGTCCGACGCGGAACTTACAAAAGCCTGCGACGACCAGGCGAAACTTTTAAAAAACATTATTGATGAAATGGATACAAATGCTCTGAATAAAAAATTTGACAAAGAGCGTTTTAACGATTATCGCAAATATTGGGACACATATCAGGACATTGTTTCTTCCATATTTAAGGAACAATATAACAAAGCCAAAAAATTAAACTCTAAATATACAGACAATAAATTTTTTGAAGATCATCTGAAAAATTTAACTTTTATCATCAAGAATCATTTTGATACGCTGGCTGAAATAGCCAAAGACGTGGGTATGGATACAAATGCCGGCCAGACCGCCAAGAAATAAGGATAAAACTCTAACGGAGACAACAGATGAAAAAGTTTTCCATATTATTATGCGCGGTATTGTTTGCGGGCGCGGCGTACGCTGCTTTTGAGCCTGATATAAACGCGATAAACGACGGCGTTAAAGCTAATCAGGGAGCGAAAACCGCAGTTAAACGGGCAGTCGCCGCGTCAAAAAAATATCCGGCTAAAGAAGAGAGTAAAGAGATGTCCGACGAAACCATGGGGCAGCTTGTGCAAAATTTGGACCATATGGAACAATTTACGCCGTATTTTGACGACGCGTGCGCTTTTTTAAAAGACGACAGAGTGCAACTCGCGTGTTACGGCGGGGTTTTTAATTTACAGCGTTTGATTGAACAGATGAGAAACGAGCGTATGGATAAAGAATTCAAGACGCTCTATATAAGATATGACAAACTTTGGTGGTCATACCAGCGGATGTTGTACATGCTGTATGATAAGTACTGCTTTCCTGCCGATGAAGATTATATAATTTTCCAGTTAGCCGTTCAGGAACATGATAAACTTTTAATTCAGATAGGCGAAATTGCGGGGATAATTCAACCTGATAATTTAACCGCAGACAATAAGTAATTTTTATAAAAAACCCCGCCGGCGCAGGCCGGCGGGGTTTTATTTTATTTATATTCAAGTTTTAAAAGTTTATATTTCTTTTTGCCTTTTGGCAGCACGGCTTCAAACTCCGCGCCTTCTTTTTTGCCAAGCACCGCGCCCGCAAGCGGCGAGCTGACGGAAAGCAGCCCTTTTTCCGGATTAGACTCCATGGAGCCTACCAGAGTGTAAGTAAAATCAAGCCCTGCGTCCAAATCTTTCATGGTAACTGTGGCGCCTATGCGGGCTTCGCTTTTGTCCACCTGCAAATCGTCGGTAATCTGGGCGTTTCTTAATTTAATTTCCAAATCCTGTATTTTAATTAAAGTTTCTTCCTGGCGGCTTTTGGCGGCGGCGTATTCGGCGTTTTCTTTCAAATCGCCCTGCTGTGCGGCCTCGCCTATTTCCCGCGAAAGATTTGCCTTGATTTCTTTTAAAGCCGCAAGGTCGTCCCTCATCTTCTCATAATTTTTGCGGCTGATATAAAACTTCTCCATAATACACCTTCCTAAGACAAATAAACCTCAGGCGTATTTTCAAAATACGCTCGGCAGGTCCCAAAAGTATAGCAAATTTTAACGGTTGGTCAAGCGGCCGGCCAGGTCAATGATATTTTCAATCTGCAAAACCGTAATATCTTTCTCTTTAATGTTTTCTTTGCCTAGCGGCGCGGTAAAAAATCTTTTAAAGCCAAGCCGCGCTGCTTCCGCGGCCCTTCGGTCGGCCAGCGGCACTTTTGCAAGCGGGCCCAGTATGCCGGCCTCTGACACAAAAACGTCCGTATTTGACACGGGGATGTCTTTGGCCGAACTTATGACTGCCGCGCAAAGCGCCAGATCAAGCGCGGGGTCTTTTATTTTTACTCCTCCCGCAAGGCTTATGTAAACGTCTTTATTGTCCAGATTTACGCCGGCGTTTTTTTCAAGGCTGGCCAGCAAAACCTGGCACCTGTTAAAATCCATGCCCGTGGCCACGCGGCGCGGAAACGGATAGCGCGTGGGCGTGACAAGCGCCTGTACTTCCGTCAAAATCGGCCTGCTGCCTTCCAGAACAATGGAATACGCGCGGCCGATGAGCGGTTTGCTTCTCGCGCCGGAGGCAAAGTAAGAACTGGCGTCTTCCACGGGCGTTAATCCGCCGGAAGTCATTTCAAACAAACCGATTTCTGACGTGGAGCCGAATCTGTTTTTATGCGGCCGCAGCAGCCGCAGCACATTGTCTTTTTCCGTGTCAAAATAAAGCACGGTGTCCACCATATGTTCAAGCACTTTGGGGCCGGCCAGCTCGCCGTCTTTTGTAACGTGCCCCAGGATGAAAAGCACCGTGCCTTTTGGTTTGCACAGCCGCAAAAGTTCCGCCGCGCATTCGCGCACCTGCCCTATTGTGCCTGCGGAGGAAGAGAAAGCCGGATGATAAACGGTTTGTATGGAATCTACTATCAGAACGTCGGGCTTAACCTGGTCAAGCGCGGCTATAATATTTTCAATATTTGTTTCCGACTGCAGGAAAATATTTTTGCCGTCCACTTCCAGCCGTCTGGCGCGGGAAGAAATTTGGTTAACGCTTTCCTCTCCGGAAATATAAAGCACTTTTTTTGTTTTTGACAAACTTGCCGCGGCCTGCAGCATAAGCGTTGATTTGCCTATGCCCGGCGCGCCTGCCAGCAAAATCATCTGGCCTTTGACAATCCCGCCGCCAAGCAGCCTGTCCATTTCGGAAATGCCGGTAAGCACGCGCTCTTCGTTCAAAGTTTTTGCGTCCGCAAGATTAATTATTTCAGAAGAGAATTCAGTAAACGCGCGGGATTTGGACGCGGTTTTAGACGCTTCCTGCACAACTTCCTCACCCATGGTATTCCAGGCGGAACAGTCCGGGCACTGGCCCATCCATTTAGGCGCCTTGTAACCGCAGCTCTGGCAGATAAAAACAGTTTTCAATTTCATTTTTCAATGCTGACCTTTGTGTGCCTGTCGTCTTTTGCGACGGCGGTAATTTTATATTTATCGCCCGTAACGCCCATTAAAAAACCATTGCGTCTTAAGTCGGCCTGCATATCGCGCCTAAACTGCACAGCGTCCCCGCTTATTAAACCCAGGCGCACGATATCCTGCGTATACCTGCCGTATTTTTGTTTATGCACTTCCTGCAAAAACGCTATTTTGGCCACCTGCGTCTGCGCCCTGTTAACCAATTCTTTCTGGTAAGCGGGCTGGGCTTTAAATATGTAAAACCCCGTCATGGCCACGAGTCCGCCGGCGATTATTGCCGACATGAACATTACTACCATAGACTGCGCTTCGGTTTTTTCCCGCGTGCTGATTACGACGCTGCCGGCCATATAATCCTGCAGCGCGCGTTTATCTTTTGTGATATAAGCCAGCGCAAAACCGGTGAACGAAAAAATCAGTCCTATAAAATAACCCAGGGAGCGCAGTACCCCGCGGACAATACTCAAATTATTGCCGTCCGTAGTTACCACTTTAAGGCCCATAAGCCATTTGCCGAGGGTCAGTCTTCCGCCGGAATTAAAAACCGCCGCGTAAACAAAAAATAAAATCTGGCATATGATAAGCGCGTTCAGCAGCGTTTTATAAGGAATATAAATATCCGTAAGAAAAGAAGTTATAAACCATATTATTCCAGCCGGCGCCAGAAAAAAGGGAAGGTAATCAATTATAAAAGCAAGCAGCCTGTCAGACACCGGAGCTATTGAATAAGATTTTTCCATAGGTTCTGTATCCTGCATAAAACTCTCCCGAAGGCTGAGACCAGCCGGCAGCCTTTCTTATTTCATATAATATTATATATAACATTATGAGTATTGATACAATTTCTTCGCTTGAAGAGCCGCAGACTGCTATAAGCAGAAATCCTTTCCGCGGCAGAAGTTTACAGGCGGTGCTTTTCAGGTTTTCCGGTCCGGCGGTAACGGGCATTTTGGTCAGCGCCATGTATAACGTGGCGGACAGGGCTTTCATAGGCCACAGCGCTGGGCCGGACGGCATCGCTGCGGTTACCGTAACGTTTCCTCTTTCAATTTTTATCATGGCGTGC
>JAIRUU010000011.1 GCA_031254225.1 Candidatus Elusimicrobium euhamitermitis | reverse complement strand
ACGGCGTCTTTTTTGTA
Organism: Candidatus Elusimicrobium euhamitermitis; assembly: GCA_031254225.1. Classification (GTDB taxonomy): domain Bacteria; phylum Elusimicrobiota; class Elusimicrobia; order Elusimicrobiales; family Elusimicrobiaceae; genus Elusimicrobium; species Elusimicrobium euhamitermitis. Next base: position 10,105 of record JAIRUU010000011.1, on the reverse strand, counting down.
AACGGTAGCGAAAGCCGCTGTCGGGAAAATTACCAGCAGGATTATTGCCGCCGGCAGGCCGTTAAAATAATTTTTCAGAAGCATAACCGCGGCGGCAGTCAGAAATAACAAGGCGATTCTTTTATAATCGTAAGGTATCGGAAAAACTTTCAGCGTAAAAATAAACATTGCCAGCGCCATGCTTATATAACTGAACAATATAGCCGCGCCCGCGCCCACAATGCCCGCGCGCGGCACAAGCAGCACGTTTGTCGTAATGCTGACGGCCGCGCCTAAGACGGTGGCGAACATTAATATTTTGGTTTTTTTCGTCAGCACCGGAGCAACCATAAAATTTATATATATGCCGTAAAATAAATAACCGCCCAAAACGTACGGGATAATATTTAAGCCGCCCCAGTAATCCGGCGCTATGAAATAGTAGCCCAAAATTTTTGTCTGTATAAAAACCGGCATAAGAAACGTAAGCCCCAAAAACACCCACAGCGCGACGGCGAGATAATAATTCATCACGTTGGCAAACAGCTGTTTGGCGTTTTCTTCTTTGGCGTGCTGCAGGAAAAACGGCCGCCACGCCGCGTCAAACATGGACGCTATAAGCATCATAAACACGCCAACTTTAAAATTAGCCTGATAAACGCCCACGGCGTGCAGGCCCGCAAGATACGTAAGCAGCGGTTTGTCAATAACCTGCACAAAAACGCTTGCCAGCCCCGAAGGCAAAAACGGCCACGCAAAACGCAGCATATTTTTAAAAAGCGCTTTTGAAAACGCAAACCTCAAATCTTCCGAAATAACTTTTGACAACAGTATCAAAGCTGTTAAAGACGCCAGCGTGTTGGCGTGGAAAACGCCGGCCAGCCCGTGCGAGGTAAATTTAAGAAAGTAAACAGTCATGCCCGCGTTGATGGCTATGGACAGCGTTCTTACCGCCACATACTGCCACGCGCGGTGCTGCAGACGCAGTTTGGCAAAAGGAATTACCGTCAGAGAATCAATAAAAAGTATCATGCAGCAAATTTGTATAAGGAAAGCGTACCGCGCGCCTATGCCAAGCCACGCCGCCCACAGCGCGGCCGTCAGATAAATGGTTAAAGAAAACAGCCCCGACGTGCATAACACGGACAGAAACGCGGTTGAAAAACTTTCCTTTTTATCCTGCCCCTGTTCCGACGTAAAACGCAGATACGCCTGGTCCATGCCGTACTGGTAAATTACGTTAAACAGCGCGAGGAAAGAGAAAACCGTGGCCACCGCGCCGTACTCGTCCGTCGCCAGATAATAAGTGTAAAACGGGACAAGGGCCACGTTCAAAAACCGCGCTACGACGGTAGAAGTGCCGTAAATTAAAGTTTCCTTGCCCAGTTTTTTAATTTTTCCCATTAATGAATTCTAACATTTTTGGGACCTTTGGACCTATTTTGGGCGTGGGCCCAAATTGTACTTTCAGATAGGTCTAAAGACCCTGGTTGTTTTTCTTAACTTTGGTTATTATAAGAGTAACGAAGCAAACAGATTTAACGAATATATGCCCGTATCCTTTAAACCCCAAAACCGCTGTAGCCCAACCCTGCTACAGCGGTCCCTTTTATAGAGTATGCCCACGCCTATTACGAACCTGCGTTTGGTTTTGCCAAACCCTTCGGGCAGTGCCGATTTTTAGAAAAATTTAATTTTTTTGCTCCTTACGCAGGCTCCGCTTGTCGGCTGCGCGCGTCGCAAAGAAAATTAAATTTTTCTAAAAATCGGCTGCCGCGCAGGCTCGTAATAGGCGTGGGCATACTCTCGCCCGCAAACGCCAAAATTTTGTAAAATAAAAATATGCAAACCGCCAAAATAAATCTTCCTCTTTTACGCAAAGGAAAAGTAAGAGACGTCTACGACGCGGGGGACAAACTTTTAATAGTCGCTTCCGACCGCGTTTCCACGTTTGACCACGTGCTGCCCACGCCAATTGACGGCAAAGGCAAAATTCTGACGGCTATAAGCAATTTCTGGTTTGCAAAAACAACGCATATTGTGCCCAATCATCTTTTATCTTTAGACGCGGCTGAAATCAATAAAGTTTTAAAACTTAACCTTGACCCCGCTTTTTACGACGGACGCACGGTGCTGGTTAAAAAAGCGCGGAGAATTGATTATGAGTGCGTGGTGCGCGGCTTTGTTGCAGGTTCCGCCTGGAAAGAATATAAAGCAAAAGGCACCATTTGCGGCGAGCCCGTTAAGCCAGGCCTTATTGAGGCAGAGCGTCTGCCCGCGCCCATTTTCACGCCCGCGACAAAAGCCGATACCGGCCACGACGAAAACGTGTCTTATTCTTATATGGCCGAGCGTATCGGCGAGCCGCTGGCTTCCCAGCTTAGAGACGTCAGCCTTAAACTTTATAATTACGCTTATGATTATCTTAAAAAGAACGGCATAATTTTGGCGGACACTAAATTTGAATTTGGTCTTGTTGATGGCAAATTGACGCTGATTGACGAGGCTCTTACGCCGGACTCCTCCCGTTTCTGGGACGCGGCCGCCTATAAACCGGGCTCCACGCCGCAGAGTTTTGACAAACAGTTCATACGGGATTATATGGAAACCACGGGCTGGGACAAAAACTCCGCGCCGCCGGCAATACCGCAAAACATAGCGGGCGGGGCTGTCAAAAAATATAAAGAAGCTTTGGAACGCATTACAAAAGGCAGCTTATAAAAAGCTGCCTTTTTTTATTTATTATCAGAGGGTAAAAATGAAATATTTTGTTGCAGTTTACCACAAACTGGGTTACGGCGCGCATAAAGAAAACGGCATAAAAAAGCGTCTGCAAAGCGTGGGCTTAAAAGATATTTTAGAAGTAAAATCTTACGCCATTTACCAGATTGACGGAGACTACGCGCCGGCACAGGCAGAGAATATCGCCAAAGCTCTTTTGGCTGACCCAGTGCTGGAAACTTACGCCGTAAACCCGCCAGCGCCGCAGAACGTTTTTAAAGTTGAAGTGTGGATAAGGGACTCTTCTACCGACGTGGTGGGCGAGAGCGTCGTTGACGCGATAGAAACTCTAGGTTTCAAACGCCCGCAGTCGGTGCGCGTTGCAAACGCTTTTAACATTGACGGCAAATTTAGCGAAGCCGCGCTGGAAACCGCCGTCAAAAAGACTTTTGTAAACGAAGTCGTCAATAAATTTTCAATACGCAAATATTAAATTTATGCATAAAAATAAATATTTTTTAATACTGCTGATTTTATTTTTATTTCCCGTTTTTGCGCTGCCCGCCGCCGCGCAGCAGTCAAAGCAAAAAACTGCGGCTTCCCAAAAAAAGAGTTTGCAGAGCGCGGTAGCCATATATAAAGGTTTAATATCCAAACAGCAGGCTTATTTCAAAGCAAACGCTTCCTACGCGCAGACGTTTAATCAGCTGGGCGCGGGTCTTAAAGGCAGGCTTTCCGTCTGTAAAAACTGGTGCTGGATGCGGGAGAAGTATGAAACTACGGGTTATATATTCAGTTTCAGAAAATACTGCGACAACTGGTGCGGCGAAGACAAGGCCAATAACCCGCAATGCATTTATTCCGGCGGATATTATTACTGTATAAACGGCGGCAAGTCAGATTATAAACTGGATTTTTTTGACCTGCATAACGGCCCGTATTTGGTAAACGGCAACGGTTACGGGGCGGATATGTATGACAGGATACGGTGTACTAATTTTGACTGTACAAAACTCGGCGCCGTTCCGGCGGGTAAAGATATTTATTATATTCAACTATAGTTGATTAACTTAAGGAAAAAAGAAATGGAAGATATACTTAAAAATTTTAATTCTATGACGGGCAGGCAGCTTTTTGAACTGCAGGCGGACTGCGGGTGGAGCCTGAGCGAGGCCGAAATGCTCGCCGCGCAAAAGTATTTTAAATCCGCCGGCCGCGCGCCGCTTTACGCGGAACTTGAAACCATTGCCCAGACGTGGTCAGAGCATTGCAAACATAAAACTTTCAACGGGCCCGTTGAATTTATCAAAGACGGCAAAAAAGAATTTATTAAAGACGGTCTTTTTAAGACGACGATTTATAAAGCCACAAAAAAATTAAATAAAAAATGGTGTTTGTCCGTTTTCAAAGATAATGCCGGCGTAATAGAATTCGGCAAAAATAAAAAATGGGCGCTGGCGTTTAAAGCCGAGACGCATAATCACCCCTGCGCGGTGGAGCCTTACGGCGGCGCGGAGACGGGCGTGGGCGGCGTGATACGCGATATTTTGGGCGTGGGCCTCGGCGCAAAACCAGTCGTTAACACTGATATTTTCTGTTTTGCGGACCCCAAATATTCCAAAAAACTTCCTCCGGCCGCGCTGCACCCCGCCCGCATTTTTAAAGGCGTTGTGGACGGCGTGCGGGACTACGGCAACCGCATGGGAATACCGACGGCGTCCGGCGGCATTTGGTTTGACGACCTGTTTGCTTTAAACCCGCTGGTTTTCGTCGGCACAATCGGCATTATGCCGACGTGGGCTATAGAAAAACACGTAAAAGCCGGAGATTTGGTCGTCGCTATAGGTGGGCGGACGGGCAGGGACGGCCTTCACGGCGCGACGTTTTCATCCGCGAACATTGAGGACGCCAGCGAAGTTTCCGCCGTGCAAATAGGCCACGCTATTAACGAGAAAAAAGTTTTGGACGCGCTTTTAAAACTGCGCGATAAAAAATTATACCGCGCGGTAACGGACTGCGGCGCGGGCGGTTTTTCGTCTGCAGTCGGCGAACTGGGGGGCGAAACCGGCGTGCGCGTGGATTTAAGCAAAGCTATTTTAAAAGAGAGCAAAATTAAACCGTGGGAAATCTGGGTAAGCGAAAGTCAGGAGCGCATGATTTTGGCCGTGCCGCCTGAAAATATGAAAGAGGCCGGGAAAATTTTAAAATCAGAGAACTGCGAATACTGCGTGCTGGGCGAATTTACAAATACCGGCCGTCTGGAAGTTTTTTACGGCAAAGAAAAAATTGTTGATTTGAAAAATAGTTTTCTGCACGGCGGCGTGCCGCGCGTAATTAAAAATGCCGTCTGGAAAACGCCGGAGTTTAAGCCGTCCGCCGTCAAAGAACAAAAAAATTACAACGCGCTGCTTAACAAATGTCTGTCTAATTTAAATACCTGTTCGCGCGAGAGCGTTATCAGGCAATATGACCATGAAGTGCAGGGCGGCACCGTCGTAAAACCTTTGCAGGGCATAACGCACGACGGCCCCGGCGACGCGACGGTAATTTGGCCGACCTGCGCGACTAATGATTTAAAAGATTACAACGGTTTTGCCCTCACGCACGGCCTTAATCCTGCGATAGGAAAACTGGACCCGTACCAAATGGCGCTTAACTGCATTGACGAGGTTTTCAGAAATTTAGTCTGCGCCGGCGCGGATATTAATAAAGTTGCCGTCTTGGATAATTTCTGCTGGGGCAGTCCTGAAAATCCGAAATTGATGGGCGAGCTGGTCCTCTGCGCCCGCGGCTGTTACGACGGAGCGATAACATACGGCGCGCCGTTTATCTCGGGCAAAGACAGTTTTTATAACCAGAGCAAAGGCGCGGACGGGAAAGACGTGGCTATACCGTCCACCATTTTAATTTCCGCAGTCGCGCCGGTTTACGACGTGCGCAAAGCGGTTACTATGGATTTTAAAGAAGCAGGGTCATCTATATATATTGTCGGCGTGACTAAAGATGAAATGGGCGGCTCTGTTGCCGCGGAGGAACTGGGTTTGACAAACGCCGCGCCGCCGCAGGTTGACGGTAAAACCGCGCTCAAAGCATACAAAAAAATTTATGAGGCCGTGCAGCGCGGCCTTGTCAACGCGGCGCATGATATCAGCCAGGGCGGTTTGGCCGCAAGTCTGGCGGAGGCGGCGTTTTCCGGCGGTTACGGCGCGGAAATTGATTTGAAAAAAGTTCCCGCGTCCGGCAATCTGAAAAATTTCCAAATTTTATTTTCAGAATCGGCGTCCCGCATAATTTTGGAAATTCCGTATGAAAAAGAGGAGGTATTTAAAAAATTAATGTCCGGCGTAAAAACCGCGCGCATAGGGCGGACTTCTTTTGTGCCGGCTTTAAAAATAAAAGGGTTAGACGGCAAAGAAGTTGTGAATGAAAAATTGTCAGCGCTTAAAAACAGCTGGCAAAAGGGGTTCTAAAAAAAGGGGGAGTATATGAAAAAAATAGTATTTGCGGCGTTAGCCGTGTTGTTTGCGCAAAATATTTTTGCGCAGGTGCAAAGTTGTAGGGAAGCCGCGGCAAATCCCGCGGCGGCTAAAAGTTCTTATAAGGCTGATTTTAATAATGACGGCAGACAGGGCGTTCTTTTTATCTGCACGGACAATAACAGGCTTTATTTAAGGCTTGCGGGCGCGGACAACAGGATTCAGTTTTCAAAAGAGCTGGATATTGGCGATCCTGATTTTTTTAAAAACAGAGACTACTTTATTTCCATGCCGGCGGAGAGAAATTTTGACGGCGGAGTCATGAGAATTTTTGAAGTAAGAAGGGCAAATAATGAAGGAAACGGAGTAATGTCGCATATCGCTTTTCCGTTGCTCAGAAACGCGCAGCTCAGCGGCGTGCTTTACGGTTATTACGTCAGAACGGTTGTTGACGATTTTGCAAGGGACAATAATACGCCGGATAAAATTCTGCTCAAAAAATATGAAATGGAAAGAAGTTTAAGGCCTGAGTTTGAGAATAATCCGCTGCTTGAAAACTTTGCGCTTGTAAGCATGTATGAAAATATAACGGAAAGAACGCCGTCGGACATAACGCTTTTTGACCCGCAGACGCGCAAAACGCTGCGCCTTGTCAACGCCTTCGGCGATGAAGCGAAAAAGCTGCAACAAATATTCGTCTGGCAAAACAAAGGTTTAAAACAAATGTACTCAAGGTAAAAAAATAAATGATAAGGCATCGGCCTCTTTGGATTATTATATTAGTAATAATAATTTTATTTTATCAAAAATATGTTAATGATAAAGCGCAGAGGCCGCCTGACCAAAATAATACGTCTGAGGTAACGGGCAGCGCCGATTCATCTAAAAAACAGGCTGTAATAAAGCAAAACACATACGGCGTAACAATTATACCTAAAGTTAAAGGGGCAACTCCTATCCCGGACATGGTCTGGGAAAACGCTTTTAACGGCGACAAAAAAACTGTTTTTATGGTAATGCTTGCGGGCTGCCCGTATTCCGCAAAAAGAATCGGGAATTTAAATTCTGTTTTTAACAAATACGCGTCTGTAAGAGAAAATTATGTGAAAAATATTAAAACGGTAAACGGTTCTTTCGGGATGCAGTGTGCGTCCGCAGATGAATCATGTTTGGTTAATATACAAAAAATGAATTTCTGGATGACAAACTGCGGGGACACGGTTCACTTTTGCATAATTAACCCGCTAACCAAAGAATATGTCGTCGGAAACAGCGATAGTTTTTTGGAAGCGAAAACAACTTTAACGAAATATGCGGCTTGGTAATAAATCCGAGGGAACTGATATGAAGAAAAATATTAAAGCTTTAGTCGTGCGCACGGCGGGAATTAACTGCGATATTGAGACCGTTCACGCGCTGGCCGCCGTCGGCTGCGCGGCGGATTTGGTTCATACCAATGAAATAACGTCGGGCAAATGCAAAATTTTGAACTACGATATTTTGGTTTTCCCGGGCGGGTTTTCCTACGGGGACGATATTGCGGGCGGCAAAATATGGTCCGTGCACATGGCTAAAGTTTTTGAAGATATTAAAAAATTCATAAACTCCGGCAGGCCCGTGATGGGTATTTGCAACGGCTTTCAGGTTTTGACAAAACTGGGTTTCCTGCCGGAGCGCAAAAATTATAAACAAACCGCCAGCCTTACGTTTAACGACTCCGGCGTGTTTATTGATAAATGGGTAAAATTAAAAATCAATAAAAACAGCCCGTGCATTTTTACAAAAAATCTGGAAGATATTATTGAACTGCCCATAGCGCACGGCGAGGGAAAAATTATTATTGAAAATAAAAATGTTCTGGCGGACATCGCAAAACAAAACGCCGTCGCGCTGACTTATATTGATAATCCCAACGGCAGCGTGCTGGACATCGCCGGTTTGTGCAACGCAACGGGCAACTGTTTCGGCCTCATGCCGCATCCGGAGCGTTACGCTTTTCCGCAACAGCACCCGTCGTGGACAAGAAAAGAAATGGAAAACGTAAAAGTCGCGGGACTGCAGATTTTTAAAAACGCCGTTAATTATTTATAGGAGAACTTATGGGCGGAGTCATTGGCATTGAAGGACGCAAAGACGCGGCGGGTTTGGTGCACGTCGGTCTTCTGACATTGCAGCACCGCGGGCAGGAATCCTGCGGCATAGCGGTTAAAGAAAAAGGCAAAGACGTTTTTAATTATTTTACCGTAAACGGCCTTGTGCTGGGCAAATTTACCGGCGACGTTTTGGAAAAATTAAAAGGGGAAAACGCTGTCGGCCACGTGCGCTACCCGACGTCAGGTTCCAAAAGCGGCATACTTGACGCGCAGCCTTTTATATTCAAATCCGCGCACGGAAATATTGCAATTGCGCTCAGCGGAAATATTATTAATACGACGGAAGTTCGCGATAAACTGGCCAAAGAGGGCGCTATTTTCCAACACTCGTCCGAGACGGAACTTATCGTCCACCTTATAGCGCGGGAAAAACTGCCGATTGAAAACGCGCTTAAAAAAGCTTTGGCAAAAATTGAAGGCGGTTACGCGGCGGTAATGCTTTTTAAAAATAAATTAATAGGTTTCCGCGACCCGCGCGGGCTGCGCCCACTCGTGCTTGGCAAACTCGGTAAAAGTTTTGTTTTGGCGTCTGAAAGCCCGGCGGTGGAAGTTTTGGGCGGGCATTATATAAGGGACGTTAAACCGGGCGAACTTATAGTAGTAGAAAACGGTAAACTGAAAAGTACTTTTTACGCCAAACCCGCGGCGCGGCAAAACTGCATTTTTGAGACGGTGTATATTTCCCGTCCAGACACGCTTATCAGGGGAATGTCCGTGGCGCAGGCGCGCATGGCCATGGGCGCGAAGCTGGCGCTTCAGATGAAAGGAATTAAAGCGGACATTGTTATGCCCGTGCCGGATTCCGGTTTTTTTGCGGCGCTGGGTTTTTCAAAAGCGTCGGGCATACCATTTGAAATGGGTTTTGTGAGAAACCACTACATGGGCCGTTCGTTTTTAAGAACTACGCAGCATATGCGCGAGATTGTCGCCAAATTAAAACTCTTTCCCATCAGCGACATAATTAAAGGCAAAGATATTATTTTGGTGGACGATTCAATAGTGCGCGGCACTCAGTCAAAAAAAATTATTAACACGCTGCGCGAGTACGGCGCGCGCAAAATACATTTTGCGGTAACGTCGCCTGAGATTATCGCGCCGTGTTTTTACGGCGTAAACACGCCCAGTAAAAAAGAGCTTATCGCCGCAACGCATACGCACGATGAGATTGTTAAAGAAATCGGCGTTGACAGCCTTACTTTTATAACTATAGACAACGCGGCGGAGGCCTGCGGCGGAAACGAGGGCGCGAAAGGTTTTTGCAGCGCGTGTTTTACCGGCAAGTATCCGACGAAAATATCCAAATCAACTTTGGAGGCAAGATGAAAATTTTAATAGTAGGCGCAGGCGGGCGCGAACACGCGCTGGCGTGGAAAACAGCCCAAAGTCCGCGTGCGGAAATTATTTATTCATCCGTCCGCGCGGCGTGCGGCGGGAAAATTATTTTTGCGGAAGGGGATTTGGCTAAAAAAGAGTCCGCGCTGAAATTTTGTAAAGAGAAAAAAATTGATTTTGTCATCGTCGGGCCCGAGGCCCCGCTGGCGGACGGCATGGCTGATTTGCTGCGGGAAAACGGTATACCCGTTTTCGGCCCCGGCAAAGCGGGCGCGCGGCTGGAAAATTCTAAAGAATTTTCAAAAAATTTCATGGTAACCTATAATATTCCCACTTCCAAGGCGGAAACTTACAAAGATTTTTCTTCCGCCAAAAAAGCTATTACGGAGCATCCTCTTCCCGTCGTGGTAAAAGCGGACGGGCTGGCGGCGGGCAAGGGCGTGC
>JAIRUU010000126.1 GCA_031254225.1 Candidatus Elusimicrobium euhamitermitis | reverse complement strand
AAGAACGCGGGAGGGCGAACTGCAGGTTGAGCTGGCGCAGCTTAAATTTTTACTGCCGCGCCTCGGCGGCAAAGGGACGGCTTTGATGCAGCAGACGGGCGGCGCGCGCGGCGGCATAGGCACAAGGGGGCCGGGGGAGCGCAAGCTGGAATATGACAAACGCCGTCTGAGACTGCGCATAACAAAACTTGAGCGCGAGATTGAGCAGGTGCGGCTGGAACGCGCCGTGCGCCGCGCGCGGCGGGACAGTTTGCCCGTGCCGCAGATTGCGATAGTAGGTTATACCAACGCAGGAAAGAGCACGCTTTTAAATACCCTTGCTAAAACCAAAGACGTTTACGCCGACGATAAACTTTTTGCCACGCTTGACCCTGTCACGCGGCGCGCGCGTATGCCGGAGGGCGGGAGCGTTTTGTTTACGGACACCGTCGGGTTCATACAAAAACTGCCGCATAATCTTGTGCACGCTTTCCGCGCCACGCTGGAGGAAACGGCAGAGGCCGACGTTATTTTGCACGTCAAAGACGCTTCCGCCAAAGACCTGGCCGCGCAGGACGCCGCCGTGCGCGGCGTGATTACCGAAATAGGCGCGCAGAAAATACCGATGGTAGAAGTTTTTAATAAGACGGACTCAGTCAGCCGGCACGTGCTGCAAAATTTGAAAAATAATTACCGCGGCGCGCTTTTTATTTCCGCTTTAAAAAATACGGGAATCAAAGAACTTTTGGAAGAAGTTGAGCGCGCGCTGGATTATAAGTGGCCGCTCAGAACAATCAAAATACCGCCTGAAAAAAGCGCGGCGATAAGCTACGTTTATTCTCACGCTCTTATAAAAGAGAAAAAAACCGAGCGCGGCGGCGCGGTAACGTTTAAACTGCGCATGACGGACGGTAATTACGCCGCTTTAAAAAAATGCCTGACGTCCTTATAAAAAGTTATAATTTATTAAACTGATTTGCACGGTGCATTATGTTTAATAATTTTTTTAATAAAATTTCTCCCGCTAAAAATAACGACGGCATAAACAACTACATCAATAATTACATGTGCATGAAAACGGAGGAGCTGTTTTCCGTTTTGTCCTCCTCTCCCGCCGGAATAACCGAAGAAAGCGTTGAACAAAAACTTGAACAATACGGCCAAAACCAGATTGTGAACGAGCAGGCCCTGCCCGTCTGGCGCGCGCTGCTGGACGCTTTTTTAAACCCGTTTACAATAGTTTTAGTCGTGCTGGGCACGCTGGATTTCTTTTTGGATTTCGTGTTCGCCCCGCCCGGGCAGAAAGATTTGAGCGCCGTCATAGTAATTGCCAGCATGGTTATGCTAAGCGGCGTGCTGCGCTTTGTGCAGGAATATAAATCCGCAAAAGAAAGCGAGCGGTTAAAAGCGCTGGTTAAGACGACGGCCACCGTCATGCGGGGCGGCCAGAGAAAAGAAATCGCGATAACGCAGATAGTGCCGGGCGACATTATTTTGCTTTCCGCGGGCGACATTGTGCCGGCGGACAGCAGAGTCATAAGCGCGAAAACTTTGTTTATAAACCAGTCCGCGCTGACGGGCGAATCCGCGCACGTTGAAAAGGCCGCTCCGGCGGAAAACTGCGCCGCCACGTCCAACGCTTTGGAAAACGCGGCGCTTTGTTTTATGGGGACGAACGTTATCAGCGGCTCGGCCTCAGTCATGGCTTTGGGCACGGGCAGGAATACTTTTTTGGGCGTTATAGCGAAAACCGTCGCGGGCAAAAAAGCGGAGACTACTTTTGACAAAGGCATGAAAAGCGTAAATTTTCTTCTCATACGCTTTATGGTCGTCATGGCGCCGGTGGTTTTTTTGATAAACGGTTTTGGCAAAGGGAACTGGATGGAAGCGCTGCTTTTCTCTCTTTCCGTCGCCATAGGCCTTACGCCCGAAATGCTGCCCATGATAATAACCTCAAACCTCGCCAAAGGCGCGGTAAACATGTCCAAAAAAAGCACTATTGTAAAACGCTTAAATTCCATACAAAACTTCGGCGCCATGGACGTGCTGTGCACGGATAAAACAGGCACGCTTACCGAGGATAAAATTATTTTGGAAATGCATCTTAACCTTGAAGGAGTTGAAAGCGAAGACGTTCTGCAGCATATTTATCTGAACAGTTTTTTCCAGACGGGACTTAAAAATCTGATGGATATCGCCGTTATAAACCACGTTAACGAGAACGGACAGCAAAAATTCAGCGAGGGTTTTAGCAAAGTGGACGAAATTCCTTTTGACTTCCAGCGCAGGCGCATGTCCGTGGTAATCTCAGACGGCGCGCAGACAAAAATTATTACAAAAGGCGCGCTGGAAGAAATGTTTGAAATATGCATGCACGTCATAGACCACGGCGTTTTGAAAGAATTGGACGGGGACATAAAAAATAAAGCGCGCATTTTGACGAACAGCCTTAACACGCAGGGCATGCGCGTGATAGCCGTGGCTTATAAAACCTGCCCGCCGAAGCAGAAAGATTTTAACGTGTCCGACGAGTGCCGCATGACGCTGGCCGGTTTTGCCGGCTTTATGGACCCGCCCAAAACAAGCGCCTCCGCCGCTATCAACGCGCTGCGCGAGAACGGCGTGCGCGTCAAAGTTTTGACCGGGGACAATGAACAGGTGTCCCGCTTTGTCTGCAAATCAGTGGGGCTGGATATTCAAAAAATAATCACCGGCGCGGACGTTGATAAATACGATGAAGACGATTTGAGAGAGATGGTTGAAATCTGCACGGTTTTTGCGCGTCTCTCGCCCATGCAGAAACTGCGCATAGTAAAAGCTTTGCAGGACAACGGACATACCGTAGGGTTTTTGGGCGACGGGATTAACGACGCGCCGTCTCTGAAACAGGCCGACGTCGGCATTTCCGTTGACACCGCCGTGGATATTGCCAAAGAATCCGCCGATATTATTTTGCTTAAAAGAGATTTAATGGTTTTGGAAGAGGGCGTGCTGGAGGGGAGAAAAACTTTCGGCAACATTATTAAATATATAAAAATGGCCGTGTCCTCAAATTTCGGCAACGTGTTCAGCGTTGTGGTTGCCAGTATTTTTCTGCCGTTCCTGCCCATGCTGCCGCTGCAAATTCTGGCGCAGAACCTGCTTTATGATTTGTCCCAGGCGGCCATACCGTGGGACGGCATGGACAAAGAATATATGAAAACGCCCAAGAAATGGGAAGCCGGCTCAATAATGAAATTTATGTTCTGGTTCGGCCCGTGCAGCAGCGTTTTTGACATACTTACTTATATAATAATGTTCTTTATTTTTCAGGCCAATACCATAGCTTCTGCGGCGTTATTCCAGACGGGCTGGTTTGTGGAAGGGCTTATTTCCCAGACGCTTATCGTCCACATGATAAGGACGGAAAAAATTCCGTTTATCCAGTCCCGCGCGGCCGCGCCGCTTTTGTTTATGACGGGCGTTGTCATTCTGTCCGCGATGGTTCTGCCGTTTACCGTCTTAGGGAAATATCTGGGGTTTGTGCCGCTGCCGTTAAAATATTTCTATTTCCTGGCCGCGCTGATTGCGGGCTACTGCATACTTACGCAGTTTGTAAAAAGGATTTACGTCAAACGTTACGGCGGGTTACTTTAAGACGTAGAGAGTGATTGTCGTAGTTCTGAGAAGTTTATTAAAAATTTTGTAGGCCACTATAATTTTGCCGCCCTGTATGACGCTCTGCATTTTATTTTTAAACATTTGTTCCCGCGCTAAAATTTCCTGAAGCAAGCGGGAGGGGTTTGCGCTGTCTATCCTGTTAATAAGCGGGGAGAGCGTGCCGTTTTTGTAAGTCAGAATTATTTTTCTTGACTGCGGCGTAAAATTCTCGCACAGCACTGTATTGGCGGAGTTGTTTATGACGGCGTTTGCGCCGGAGTCCGCGCCGCCCGCGGTAAACTTTCTGTCCGCGAAATTATATTCAAGCGGAAAATACGAAGTTATTATAAAATCGTCCGACTCATAAGTGTTTGCCTGAAAAACATCCGCGTTCGCGCCGTTTTTAAACTGCAGGCCCGGCAGGCCGAAGTCTTCGGGTTTTTTAAACTCTATGCCGGCAGGAGTGCAGTTTTGCGGCAGGACGTTGATAAAAAATCCTTTGGTCTGATTGTAGCCGACGTGCAGCGGGTCCGCCTGTTTTATAAAAGAGTCGTTCGTCTCAAAATACTGCACTCCGTTTTGCTGTGCGGCATGAATGTTGACGGGCAGAATATCCAGCCTGACGTTTTTGTCCTGCGAAGACTGCTGGTTTTTTGCCGCCGCCAGGTCCTGGAAAAAATTATCTTCCACGCCCGCGTAAGCCGCTATCAGCGGCAGCAGCGCAGCAATAACAAAAAATATTTTACAGCGTATTATCATACTGTTACATATTAAAAAAAATTTAAAGACAGCGCAAGGGCCAAAGGGCCTATCCGTAAATTGGGCCCGCGTTTGGGTTTGCGAAATCTGATAGAATATAAAAACGCTCCCCTAGCTCAACTGGATAGAGCGGCGGTCTTCGGAACCGCAGGCTGCGGGTTCAAATCCCTCGGGGAGCATAATTTTTTGCTTTGCAAAAAATTATGCAAACGGCTCCCCAAATCTTTGGCCGAGTTTGGATTTTTAACTGTACGCGCACACACCTTGTCCGCTCGGTACGGCCCTCGCTCCCCGCACCATTGTGCACATACAGTTAAAAATCCAAACTCAGCTCAAATCTTTGGGGCCCCTGAAAGAGAGACAGTTCCCGAACTGATTTTTTTAAAAAAATATTGCAAAATATAAAAACACTTATATGAGGAGCAGTTGCCGTTATGACACAGAATATTTTAGACAAATTGCCGCCGCAGGCCGTTGACGCGGAAATGGCCGTTTTAGGCTCAATGTTAATTGACTCGGACGCCGTGCAGCGCGCTTTTGACATTTTAAAGCCCGAACATTTTTATAAAGACGCGCATAAAAAAATATTCGCCGCCATGCACGACCTGGCAGGCAATAACCGCGCTATTGACACAATTACGGTAACGGAAGAACTGAAAACCGCAAACCAGCTGGCGGCCGTCGGCGGGGAAATTTATCTGGCGGAACTTATGGACAAAGTGTCCACCGCCGCGCACGTGGAGCATTACGCGGAAATTGTTTACAAAAAATTCCTCGTCAGAGATTTAATAAAAATTTCCACCAATATCGTGCAGGAATGTTATAAGCAGGAGGACGAGCCGGAGAAGCTTATTGATCTGGCGCAGGAGCAGATTTTTAAAATCAGCCAGAAGCAGGATTTGAGAGGTTTTGTCGCCGCCAAAGATTTGGCCGAAGAAGTAATGCACTCCATTGAAAAAGCGCGTCTGGACAAAAACCCCGTCAAAGGCGTGCCGACCGGATTTTCCGAATTTGATTATAAAACCGGAGGGCTGCGGAAGTCGGACCTCATTCTCGTCGGCGCGCGGCCCAGCCAGGGTAAAACCGCGCTGGCGCTTAATATTGCGCATAACGCGACAGTTTCCAAAAATATTCCCGTCGCGCTGTTCTCGCTGGAAATGGGAAGGAACTCAATTTTTGAACGTATGCTGTGCTCGTCCGCCATGGCAGACTTGCACCAGGTCAGAAGCGGCATTTTTAAAATGGAAAAATGGCGGGATTTGACGCGGGAAGCCGGCCGCCTCGCCAAAGCGCCGTTTTTTATTGACGACACGCCGGGCATCACGATTACGGAAATCAGAATGCGCGCCCGCCGTCTTGCCAACGAGCTTGAAAAAAACGGGCAGGAGCTCGGCCTTATCATCATTGACTATCTGCAGTTAATCAGAAGCACGGGACGGTTTGAAAGCAGGCAGCAGGAAGTGTCAGAAATTTCAAGAATGTTAAAAGAGCTTGCGCGCAATTTGAATATTCCCGTCGTCGCGCTGTCCCAGCTCAGCCGTAAAAACGAGGACAGGGGGAGGACGGACAATAAACCGCAGCTTTCTGATTTGAGGGAGTCCGGCTCTCTTGAACAGGACGCGGACGTCGTGGCTCTCATACACCGCGAAGCTTATTATAAGAGAGACGACGAGTCTCTGCAAAACAAAGCCACTCTGATTATCGCCAAGCAGAGGAACGGGCCCGTCGGGGACATTGACCTGCATTTTATCAGCCAGTATACTTTATTTACTAACCCGACGGTTGAGGAAATGCCTTCCGGCGCGGACCACGCGCAAGTTGTCACGCCGTTATAATTATTTGCATTTTACCTCTCCCTCACAGGGAGAGGAAAAAATTAGGAGGACGGAGTCCAATTGATGGGAAAAATTTTAAGGCCCACCTGGGCTGAAATTGATTTAGCGGCAATGGAAAATAATTTGAGGTTTTTCCACGCCGCCGTCGGCCCGGACACCAAAGTTTTGTTTGTCTTAAAAGCAAACGCTTACGGGCACGGCGCGGCGCCGCTCGCAAAATTTGCTGAGGAAAAACATTTGTGCGAGATGCTGGGCACAGCGTCTGTTGAAGAGGGAATTTTACTTCGCGCGGCCGGCGTAAAACTGCCTGTTTTGGTTCTTGGCAGCATTTATCCGTTTGAAGCTTTTGAGGACGCGGCCAAAAATAATTTGTCCGTTACCATAGCCAGTTTGTCCGCCGCAAAAGCGGTGCGCGCGCTGGCGGATAAACTTGGGCAAACCGTACGCTGTCACGTCAAGCAGGACACGGGCATGGGGCGCATAGGCACGCGGCGGGACGGGGTTATAAAAATTTTGTCGGAGCTTTCTTTAAGCAAAAATATTTTGATTGAAGGGCTTTATACGCATCTTTCATGTCCTGATACGGACTGCGATTTTACTGACGGCCAGCTCGGTTTTTTTGAAGACGCCGCGCTGGAAGCAAAGGCCCGTAAATTTGACATAAAAATGCTGCACTCCTGCGCCACGCTGGGCACCTTGTTCGCGCCGCGCGGGCGTTATGATATGGTGCGCGTAGGCATAGGCGCGTACGGCGCGCTGCGCGGGGTTAAAGAGTTAAAACCGGTTTTGAGTTTTAAAACAAAAATAGTTTTTATTAAAGATATCAAAAAATGTTTTTCCATAAGTTACAACCGCAGTTTTACGGCGGAGGCGGACATGAAAGTCGCCACGCTGCCCGTCGGGTACGGGGACGGGTATCTGCGCGCGCTGAGCAATAAGGGGAAAGTTTTGATTAACGGTAAATTTTGTAAAGTGCTGGGCAACGTTACTATGGATATGATGATGGTTGACGTCACTGCCGCGCCGGAAGCGAAAGTGGGGGACGAGGTTGTTCTCATCGGCCGCCAGGGAAATTCGGAAATTTCCGCCTGCGACGCGGCGGACTGGGCCGGCACGATATCGTATGAAATTCTGACATTGATTACCGCGCGTGTGCCGAGGGTGTATATTTGATTTTATTTTAACGGCAGCGGCGCGCTTCGCGTTCCTCCTGTTTCGCTCACTTCGTTCGCTTAGTCGGGAGTTAAAAATTTCTTCGGTATTTGGGTAAATTTTTATTTTTTCCGCCCTCGCCGTACGCTTCGCTTTTAAGTACTTGGTCGGGCGGAAGAAAATAAAAATTTCCCGCAAATCCCTGTGAAATTTTTCCTACGGACGACTGAACGGCGGTAACTACACGGCAGCATTTTATGTCTTTCCCCTCACCCTTGCGTGGTAGGGGTAAGCGTAACGACGGGAAAAAATAAGTGTTTAAAAATAGTAAAGTATTATTAAATGTTTAAACTGATAGGCAAATATCTTATTACTTTTTTTAACGAATGCGGCAAAGCTTTTACCATGCTGCATACGGCCGCGTTTTGGCTTTGGCGCGCGCCGTTTGAGTGGCATGAAGCCATGAGGCAGAGCGTTAAAATAGGCATAGATTCTCTGACGGTTACCACGCTTACCAGCGTTTTTACGGGCATGGTTTTGGCGCTGCAGGGCGGCAATACTATTACAAGTGTTTTTAACGAGCCTATGTACGTGGGCACGCTCGTCGGGTTTTCCCTGATACGGGAACTGGGGCCTGTGCTGACCGCAGTTGTCGTCGTCGGCCGCGCGGGCGCGGCGGTTACGGCGGAAATAGGCACCATGGAAGTGACGGAACAGATTGACGCGCTTTATACTTTGGGCACAAACCCGTCCCGCCAGCTGGTTTTGCCTCGTATGTTCGCGTTCCTTCTGACAGTTCCGCTGTTAACTTTATTCGCAAATTTTTCCGGCATATTCGGCGGTTATCTGGTGGCGGTTTACGGCCTGGGCGTGCCGCCGGAAAGTTATTTGTCCGACATTACCACGTTTATGGGCGCGGGCGATTTTATGCACGGTTTTATCAAATCAATATTTTTTGCTTTTATGGTGGGCACGGTGGCCTGCTATAAAGGGCTGGACACGCGCGGCGGGGCGGAGGGAGTCGGCCGCTCCACGACGGTTTCCGTCGTGACAAGCATGGTTTTGATTTTGGTTTTGGATTATTTCCTTACGGCCATATTAACGGCGTTAAGAATATGATAACGATTACCGGACTTAAGAAAAATTTCGGACACAAGCAAGTCTTAAAAGGAATAGATTTAACTTTTAAGGACGGGGAAATCGTGTCCATAATAGGCGGCTCGGGCACGGGTAAAAGCACGCTTATCAAGTGCGTCATGCGTCTTATAAAACCCGCGGAAGGCAAAATTTTAATTGACGGCAAAGACATTACTTTTGTGGAGGACGAATATAAACTTTCCGCCGTGCGGCGCAGCATGGGATATTTATTTCAGGAAGGCGCGCTGTTTGACTCTTTAAACGTGGGGGAAAACGTGGCTTTCGGCCTTCAGTATCTGACGGACGAAAAGCCGGCGGACTATAAAAAAATAGTAAAAGAAAAACTGGCGCTGGTGGGTTTAAAAGACATTGAACATATGCGCCCGTCGGAACTTTCCGGCGGCATGAAAAAGCGCGTTGCGCTGGCGCGCGTGCTGGCCGTGTCACCAAAATATCTTTTGTACGACGAGCCGACGAGCGGCCTTGACCCCATTATGTCCGACATCATAAGCGATTTGATTCTGGAACTTAAAAATAAACTGGGCCAGACGTCCGTCGTCATCACGCACGACATTAAGTCCGCATATAAAATTTCAGACAGAATAGTGTTTTTGTACGACGGCAAAATTTTAATGCAGGGAACGCCCGCGGAATTTAAAAAGTCAGACAACCCGTACGTACGGCAGTTTATGGACGGCAGCAGCCGCGGCCCTATACAAATGAAACTGACCAACGACTAAAATGGAAAGGTTGGGTGCGGCGCCGCTGCCATAAAATTCCCCCTTTTAGGGGGAAATCCCCGCAGGGGAAATGCCTGCCGCGCCGTAGCGCAGCGTAGGCGGGGGGTAAATGGACGTTATAAAATAAGGTAAAATATAAAAATGAGACCGGAAACAAAAGTAGGGTTATTTACCGTAATAGGAATAGTATTGTTCGGCATAACGATTTATATGCTGGGCAATATTTCCATGGGCGGGGAATATAAAATAACAGTAAGATTTAACGACGTTTCGGGGCTGCCCAAAAAGTCCGTGGTCAAGCTTAACGGTGTGGAAGTAGGCAAAGTGCGCGACATTAAAATGAGCGGGGACCATGTTGCCGCCGTGCTGGGGATAAAAGAGGGCGTTGGCGTTTTCAGGGATTCGGTTTTTAAAATAGCTTCCACCAGTCTTATAGGCACAAAATATCTGGCTATAGTGCAGGGCAATCCGTCCTCGGGAATTTTGAAAGACGGGGACATCGTTGACGGTTCACAGGAGCCGCCTTTGGAAGAAATGCTCGCGCAGACAATGAGCACGGTGCAGGATTTGGCCAAAAGCGTTAACGGCAACGGCGAGCTCGGGCGCAATTTAAACGAGACCATGTTAAACCTGCGCATGCTTTCAAATAATTTAAACTCTCTGATAGCGTCCATGAAGCCGTATCTTGAAAATACCATGACCAACGTCAGCCGCAGCACGGACGACTTGCAGGCGCTTATGGCGCGCGCCGACGATATTACAAGGCAAATACAGGACAGCGAAGGCGTTCTTGGCGCGCTTATCAATGACCCGCAGATGAAGAAAGATATTAAAGAGTCCGTCTCAAATCTTAACGCGACCATGGGCGAGGCTAAAGAATTTATCGGCAAGATGTCGCGTTTCCGCGTGTTCTGGCTGTACGACGGGTATTATAATACCGCGTCCGGCGTGATGAGCAATAACGTGGGCTTAAAAATTTACCCGAGCAATGATTATATGTATTACCGCGTGGGCGCGTCCAACCTCGGCAACACAAAAAATTTCCAGGGCACAAACGATTATATAGAAAGGAACGAGATAGACGCGCGGCTTGGTTTTTATAACAGATACCTTGATATTTCCGCGGGTTATATTATGGGCGCGGGCGGCGTGGCCGCCGTGGTTACGCCGTTTGCGGATTCTCAATTTCTTAAGAGGTTGAGCCTGCAGGGGCAGGCTACAGACTTTGGCAGAGACCGCTATATTAACGGCAGGCATTTTAACCACGCTAATATCTGGTACGGCGCGAATTTTGAGATTAATAAATATCTGAACGTAGGCGCGGGGATGACTGACGCGCTGGAAGTTAATCAGCCGTATATTAAAGCGACGGTGAAGTTTCAGGATAAAGATATAGCCGCGTTTTTCGGGTTGGCCACTTTAGCTAAATAAGGAGTGATTTCCTTCGGAAATCACACTTTATTTCATGACTAATTTTATTTGGGCGGGCTTACGCCCGCCGCAAGTTTTCCAGCGCACGGCTGCCCGTCTGCGCTTCGCTACGGCGCGGCCAAGGCTTCGCTTGTAAACAGCGTACTGTTTCGCTCACTTCGTTCGCTCGGCTGTTTGTTGAAAAATTTCTTCGGCTTTTGAGCGCTTTTTTATTTTTTCGGGCCTCGCCGTACGCTTCGCCTTAAGTACTTGTTCGGCCCGAAGAAAATAAAAAATCATCTCAAAATCCTGTGAAATTTTTTTAACAGACGACTAACGGCGGTTACGGCAACGTCGCTCCCTCAGCTTAGAATTCCCCCTTTTAGGGGGAAACCCCCTAAGGGGAAATGCCTGCCGCGCCGTAGCGCAGCGTAGGCGGGGGGTAAATGGACGTTATAAAATAAACCAAGTCACGGCAGAATGGAAAAAACAGGAAGTTAGATTACAATAATGAAAGTCTTGGAAACGGACGTTTTGGTCGTCGGGTCGGGGCTGGCGGGAAGCACTTACGCGCTCAGCGCGGCGCGGCGCGGGCTTAACGTCGTGATGGTTACCGCCGGCGCGCCGGCGAGCACTAACAGCGATTTGGCGCAGGGCGGCGTGATTTTTGAAAGTCCGTCCGGCATGGACGGACTGATTAAAGATATTCAAAACGCCGGCTGCGGGCTTTGCAACGAGGCGGCCGCGCGGGAAATATGCCTTAACGGTTATAACGTTTTAAAAGATTTATTTATCAAAGATTTAAAAGTCCCCTTTGACAGGGACTTAAAGGGCAATCTTCTTTACACGCGCGAAGGCGCGCACACAAAAAACCGCATTATTTATTCCAAAGACACGACGGGCCACGCAATACTTTCACATCTGTCCGCGGCGGTTAAAAAAAATAAAAAAATTAAACTCCTCTCGGAAAATACCGCCGTTGACCTGTTGACTTTATCTCATAACTCCGTAAATATTTTAGACCGTTATTATCCGCTGACGTGTTTCGGCGCGTATATTTTAAATAATAAAACCGGCGAGGTTTACGCCGTTACCGCCAAAAAAACCGTGCTTGCCGCCGGCGGCGTGGGGCGCGTTTATAGGCACAGCACAAACGCGGAAAACGCTTACGGCCACGGCATTGCCATGGCTTACCGCGTGGGCGCGCGCGTGATGAACATGGAGTTTGTGCAGTTCCACCCGACGGTGTTCGGCAAAGGCAAAACGTTTTTGATTTCGGAAGCCGTGCGCGGCGAGGGCGGCGTGCTGGTTGATTCTAACGGCAAAGAATTTATGGGTAAATACCATCCCATGGGTTCCCTCGCGCCGCGCGACGTCGTGGCGCGCGCTATTGAGGAGCAGCGGCTGGGCGGCGAAAATATTTTTCTGGATTTGTCGGCGATACAGCCGGCGCGCATAAAAGAGCGTTTTCCGAACATTTACAAAAATTGTCTTGAGTACGGCGTGGATATTACGCGGGAGCAAATTCCCGTCGTGCCGGCCGCGCATTATTTTTGCGGCGGCGTTTACGCGACGCCCGCGGGCAGGACGAATATTTTAAATTTAAACGTTATCGGCGAGTCCGCGTGCACGGGCCTGCACGGCGCGAACAGGCTGGCCAGCACGTCGCTCCTTGAAAGTCTGTCAATGGGCGCGGCCTGCGCCGCGGCGGACGCGGCGGACGTTAAACGCGGCGGTTTTGTAAAAGCAAAACCGCGCGAGTGGGAAAGCCCGTCGTCTCAGGCGGACATAAATTTGGTTAAGCAGGATATTTCAACCTTGCAGAGCACGATGTGGAATTACGTCGGGCTGATAAGAAGCAAAACGCATTTGCGGCGGGCGGAAAAAATTTTGAGACATCTGCATAACGAGATTAACGAGTTTTATAAAGGCGTGCAGCTGACGCCGGAGTTAATCAACCTGAGAAACGGCGCGCAGACCGCGCTGCTCATCACTTACGCCGCGCTGAAAAATAACAAAAGCAGCGGCTGTCACTGTATAAGTTAAATATTTGTGTGTTGATTAGGAACAAAATGAAAACATTAAAAGACGGCGGCATGGGTTTTTATGTTTCAAAATGGCGCTATTTTTTAATGTTGCTTATTGCTCTTTTTTTAGCTATTCCCCTTTTTGGTAAGGTTTTTAATAAAGGTGCAAGTTCAGATTATTTTATACTGATTGTATTTTATTGCGCGATAATTCTCATTCTCTTTTCTCTTTATAAACTTTTTATTGATAAAACTCCTTACGTAAAGATAAGGAATGACAGCATTGAGATACGCGGCATGGCGCCGCTTTTGTGGGACAATATTTATGCCGTGCGCATAAGAAAGAGCCGCAGGCTGATCGGTTACGGAAAATACCGCCCGCGGTATCATGATTTCTTGTGTTTTGAAGTGAGGAATTTATCTTTGTGCAATCTGACGATGCGGCAGAAATTACGCAAACTTTTTGGCGAAACTCCGTTTGAATTGGATTTGGATATTATGTCCAAAGAAGAACGCGGTTTGTTTCATAAAGAAATTTGCGTTAATCTCCTTAAAAGAGATATAACAGTTTCTTGATAAAATAAGCAATCATCTAATTCTCTTCTTCTCTTTTTTGGGCGGCTAAGGCGGCGGCTTGGCAGGATTGCGCTATTTGGCGGCTGAAATCTCCCGACGTGAGGACGTTCATTGCCGCTTCGGTGCTGCCGCCCGGGGTGGCTACTTTTTTTATAAAATTCTGCGGCGGTTCGCCGGTTTTTTGCAGAAATTCCGCGGTGCCGCGCAGGGCTTGCAGGGCAAGCGCGCGGGCGTCATTTTCTTTAAGGCCCATGTCCGCGCAGGCTTTTGTTAAACACTCCGAAAAATACGCTATGTACGCCGGACTGGAGCCTGAGACGGCTATTACCGCGTTAATCAATTCTTCCCTTTCCAGCCAGACGTTTACGCCGCATTTTGACATCAGCGTTGTGCACAAATTCATCTGCTCCGCCGTAACTCTTTCATTCGCGAACATGCCGCTCGCGCCTTGTTTTACGGCGACGCCCAAATTCGGCATACACCGCGCGACCGCGGCGGGAAAGCCGAGGTTATCTTCTATAAATTTAACGGTCCTGCCCGCGGCCACGGAAAAAAGCAGCGCGCCGTTTTTGGCGTGCGGCGCGACGTGCGGCAGTATTTCTTTTACCGTTTTAGGTTTTACCGCTATGACGACGATATCGGCGTTAAAATTTTGCGGAAATTTTGTGTCCGCGTTAAAGCCGCGCGCGCGCAGCGCGCTTACGCCGTCCGCGCGTTTCTTTACTATAAAAAAATTTTGCGGCGGTATTATTCCCGCCCAAGCATCAATCAGCGCGCCGCCCATTTCGCCGCAGCCGGCGAATAATATTTTTATGTTTTTCATAATTATAACGTCCATTTACCCACTGCCTACGCTGCGCTACGGCGCGTCAGGCATTACCCCTTAAAAGGGGGAATTCTCTTCGGTGGAGTTCATTTTCTTGTGTGTCCGTTCCCTTTTACTTTATATTTGAAAGTTACAAGCTGCTCAAGCGCCACCGGCCCGCGCGCGTGGAGGCGGCCCGTCGCAATGCCTATTTCCCCGCCGAAGCCGAACTCTCCCCCGTCGCAAAACTGCGTGGAGGCGTTGTGCATGACCACCGCGCTGTCCACGGAATTTAAAAATTCTTCCGCCGCCGCCGCGTCGCCCGTGATAATGCTTTCCGTGTGCGAGGAGCCGTATTTTGCTATGTGCTCTGCCGCACCTTTCACGCCGTCAACCTGTTTGGCGGAAATAACCGCGTCTAAAAATTCCGCGCCGAAGTCCTGCTCCGCCGCAGGCTTTACTTCTGAATTTAAAGTCTGGACAAAAGCGTCCCCGCGCACTTCGCAGCCGGCGGAAATAAGAGCCGCGACAATTTTCTTTGCGCCGCCGGCGGGCAGCGTTTTGTCAAGGAGCATGGTTTCCGTCGCGCCGCAGATTGAAACGCGGCGCATTTTTGCGTTTACCACGACTTTTGCCGCCATATCAATGTCCGCGTTTTTTTCCACAAAAGTGTGGCAAATGCCGTTTAAATGTTTGAAAGTAGGTATGCGGGTTTCCGCGCTTACGCGCTCAATCAGATTTTTGCCGCCGCGCGGAATTATGACGTCAATCAAACCGTCAAGTTTTAAAAGTTCCCCGACCGCGTCCCGCGATTTTGACGGGACCATCTGCGCGCACTCCGGCGGGAGCCCGGCCTTTTTTAAACCCTCCCGCAGACACTGCCAAATAGCGTAAGAGGAATTAAAAGCGTCCGCGCCGCCGCGCAAAATTACCGTGTTGCCGGATTTAATGCATAAAGCCGCAGCGTCGGCCGTAACATTGGGGCGCGACTCGTAAATTACGCACAACAGGCCCAGCGGCACGCTCGCTTTTTCTATTTTAAAACCAGCGGGCGCGGTCCAGCTTTTTAAAATTTTTCCGACGGGGTCCTCAAGCGCGGCTATTTGTTTTAAGCCGTCCGCCATGGCGTCAACGCGGGTGTCGGTAAGCGTCATGCGTTCGCGCGCGGGAGCGGGCACCGAACACGTAAGAGATTTTAAATCCCGCTCGTTTGCTTCTAAAATTTTTTGTTTGTTTTTTAGAATTTCTTCCGCCGCAAAATTAAGAGCCGCATCTTTTTGCGCGCGCGGCGCTGCAGCCAAAACAGGAAAAGCGTTTTTGGCGGCGGCGGCTAATTCTCTTACCTGTTCTTTTATATCCATATTATTTTATAACGTCCATTTACCCCCCGCCTACGCTGCGCTACGGCGCGGCAGGCATTTCCCCTTCGGGGCTTTCCCCCTAAAATGGGGAATTCCACGACAATATGTTTACGTGCAAAACCCTCACCCCGCCTTCGCTTCGCTACGGCGAGGCAGGCCTGCCCTCTCCCTTTTAGGGCGAGGGGAAGAAGGGATAAACCATGTGCACCTTTCTCCGTCGGCCAGCCTGGCCAGAGGATACTGCGCTTTGCCGTGCATGATAACCATTTTGCAGCCCGCTTCAAGACACATTTTGCCGGCTATTATTTTTGTAACCATGCCGCCGGCGGCCAGCGGGTTTTTGCTGCTTTCGGCCATGGCCTCAATTTCCGGCGTGATTTCAGTTATCAGCGGAATAAATTTTGCGTCTTTGTTTGTTTTGGGATCTTTATCATAAAGGCCGTCAATGTCGGAAAATAAAAATAAAATATCCGCGCCCGTCATGCGGGCCACTACCGCGCCCAGGCGGTCATTATCCCCGAATTTAATTTCTTCCGTAGCAACGACGTCGTTCTCGTTTATTACCGGCACCACGCCCATGTCAAGAAGGACGGACATTGTGTTGACGGCGTTCTGGTAAGCTTCTTTGTTTTGCGGGTCAGCAGTGAAACGGGTTAACAAGACCTGCGCCGTTTTTATTTTTTTAATATTAAAAATGGTTTGGAAAAGAGAAGAAAGCGACACCTGCCCCACGGCCGAGGCCGCCTGCTTCTGAGCCAGCGTCAGCGTTTTATTGCCGAGGCCGAGTATGCCTCTGCCCAGCGCTATCGCGCCGGACGACACTATAACGGGCTTTACGCCGCGGGAAATAAGTTCTTTGCACTCTTCCGCAAGGGAGTCAATCCAGTCTGTCCGCACGCCGTCCTCTCCCGCAATCAGCGAAGAGCCGAGTTTGAATACCGCCGTTTCCCCGCGTTTAAAAATGTCTTTGACTTTTGGTTTCATATACATATATTATAGGAAATAGCGGCAAAGCGCGCGCATTTTAGAAAAATTGAAATTTGAAAGTCAATAGTCTTTTATGCTGCGTTTAAAAATAGGACTTGCTTTTTGCGTGTAAAACTTTCTAAAATAATGGAGTAGTCATAATTAACTTAGACAAGGAGAATTGTAATGAGAAAATTACTAGGTGTAATTTTAGTGTTAGCCTTAGTGGCAGTCGCAGTACCTGCTAAAGCTGACCTACTCAGAAATGTAAGAACCAGCGGTGAAATACAAGTGCTTGGTACAATGGACAGCAATGTTCCCGGCATCGGCGCTACAGGCACCAGCAGCTATTCCAACACTTCCGTAAGAGTTTTATACGGCATCAACGCGGGCCTTGCAGAAAATGTTAAAGCCAATTTAACTTTGGCTTATTATAATATGTGGGGGCAGGATACGCCGGATTTTGGCGGCATCACGCATAACGGCGCTTCTTTACAGAGCTATCTTAACAACGTAGACGTCGTTGAAGCCAACGTTGTTCTTAAAAATCTTTTCTGCTGCCTGGAAGCCAAAATCGGCCGCCAGTTCTACGGAGACGAGGACAGCGCTGTAATGTATTTCGGTCCTAACCACTATAATTCCGAACAGAGAGACGCCAGACAGGCCATGTCGCTTGACGCCGTAAAGCTCTCTTACGCCGGCGAAGCTTTGTCATGGGATTTCGTCTATGCCAAAGTAACAGAAGCGTTCATGAACATGACCCTTCCTGCCGTCGCTCTTGACCCTGTCAACCAAAATAACGACGCTTCTCTCTTAGGCGTTGACGCGAAATACGCCTTCAGCGATAGCTTCAAATTACAGGCTTATTTCTACCAGTTCAGGAATTTCTTCAACACCGGTTTCGCGGTTGACAACACCGTCGTTCCGCCGGCTGCCATAGCTCCTATGACCACGCCTGACATTTACATGGGCATATACGGCGTTAAACCGTCAGCCACTTTTGACAAACTCAATGTGTCTCTTGAGTATGCCAGAAACGTCGGCGGTGATAAACCGTTTGATATGGACAAAAACGATATGTGGAAAGTGGACGCTTCACTTGACCTCGGCGATATTATGCCCAGAGCCCAGTTCTTCCGCGCCAACAATATCACCACGTTCGGCAACTACAGACCCGGTTTAATCATGGGCCAGCTTACGAACAACAACAGCGCGCTCTTTGCTGACGCCGCTCTTTTCAACCTCGGCGTTGACATGAGATTTGCCGCTATTGACAAGTTCACGTTCTCTCTTGACGGCTTTGACGTCAGAGACAGAAACCTTCACGGCACGCCGGTTCACGAAGCTGACGCCTGGGTTAAATACCAGATGAACAGAAGCGTTGAACTCCACCTTGCCGGCGGTTTCACGCATGTCGCGGGCACTCCTAATGCTTACAAAGCTCAGACCGGTATGTTAGTCCGCTTCTAATCAGTTGGTTTTTAAAGCAATAAAAAACCGGCCCGCAAGGGCCGGTTTTTTTGTTGTCGTTAATAAAATGAGGTCATCCTGAGCCGCAGAGGAGGCGGGGTGGCTGCGGATGAAAAAATGAAGTCATGCCGAGCCGCTTCAGGCGGCGGATAACTCTGCAATAATAAAATAAAGGTCATCCTGAGCCCTGAAAGGGCGTGGGGATATCCCTTTATAAACTTAAAGAATCATACAAATCAAAAAAGTGAGGATTCTGTTTCAATATCAAATCAATCTTTTTTTCACGCCTGTAT
>JAIRUU010000048.1 GCA_031254225.1 Candidatus Elusimicrobium euhamitermitis | reverse complement strand
CGCGGCCCGCAAAACGCGGTATAAGCCTGTACAAATAAGACGTGCTCACTACATAAACTTTGCCGTCAAACTCGCTTGACGCGCTGTAGCCCGCTTCATAAGAACTGAAATTCGGCATTGACGGCAGTTGCGGGGACAGAACGTCGGCGGATATTCCGCTTACCGTTACGGTAAGCAAAATTTCATCATTAACTTCCGCCACGGTTTTATCAACCTGCGCGCTGATAATATCCTGCGCAAAACCGCCGGCGCAGGCAAATAAAACCGCAAAAAATAAAATAATTTTAAGTCTCATTAAACTGTACTCCGTCCTCAAAATTTGATTGTATCCCTCTGTGAAAAATATTTCCCCTCTCCCGCCCGCCTTTGCTGCGCTACGGCGCGGCTAAAAGCAAGGGGCGAGGGGAAAGACAGAAATTTTTTACGCTACCAGTCTTTCTCCACGCCGCCGCCGGCTTCGCCGTATTTTTGTTCCGAGCGCGAACGGTCTTTGCGTTCCTGCTCTTTGGCCATTTGCATCATTCGCCGCGCGTCGGACTTTGACATCTGGTTTTGATTGTCATTACTTCCCTGGCCCTGTTTATTGTCTTTATCCTGTTTATCGCTGTTGTCTTTATTTTCAGACTTATTGTCTTTAGGATTTTCTGACAGCAGAATCTGCAAATTATGCGCGGCCTCAATATCGCCCGGGTTCATCAGAAGCGCTGTGCGGTAATTTTGTTTGGCCGCGTCTTTATTTGCCGCGCGGTACTGCGCGTTGCCCGCGTTAAAATAGCTGTCTTCCCGCTCTTTCCAATTTTTCTGGCCCAAATCTTCATAAATTTTGGCGGACGCGCCGTAATCTTTCAATTTATAAAGCGCTGCAGCCGTATTATAAGCCGGCCTGTTGTCTTCGGGCGCGGCGGAAGCCGCGTCTTTAAAATATTGCAAAGCCTCGCCGTATTTTTCTTTTTTATAAGCGCGGCCGCCTTTGATAAGCAGGTCGCTCACCGTCGCGGCGTTAACCTGCGCGGCAAAAAATATCGCGGCGGAAATAAATAATATTTTCCTCATAATTTTACCTTTTTTAGAGGTATCGCCAAACTTAAAAACACCAGAATTATACCCAGCGCGAGCGGCATCTGGTACCGGTTTTTATAACCGGCGCGGGCTTTTAAATCCCTTTTTTCTTTATCCAGATTTTGCAGGCTCTGCGTGATTTGCTCGGACACCGCCTGATAATTTGAATATTTTATATAAACGCCGCCTGTGCCGGCGGCAAGTTGTTTAAGACTCGCCTCGTCAAGTTTGCTGACAACTGGCTTTCCGTCTTTATCCTGCTTATAAGAAATTACTTTGCCCGTGTTGTCCACCGTCTCTGGTATCAGCTCCCCGTCCGTTGTGCCTATGCCCACGGCTATGACCGAGATATTGGCCGCGCGAGCGGTTTTTACGGCGTTTTCAAGTTCCTCGGGCGTATGGTCCTCGCCGTCCGTCAGTAAAATCAAAGCTTTTTTGCCCGGGTAGCGCGCAAGCATTTCCGCGCTTCTCTGCACCGCCGCGTAAAGGGAAGTCCCTTTTGCCGCCAGCATATCCGCGCGCAGATTATTTATAAAATATTTGACGGCTTCCGCGTCAGACGTAACCGGAGACTGCGTGTAAGCTTGAGACGTAAAAGCCACTATGCCCACGCGCTCGTCCGTAAACCCGCCGGCAAGAATTTTTAACATATTTTTCGCGTTTTCCATTCTGTCAGGTTTCAAATCCCGCGCTTTCATTGACGACGACACGTCCACCGCTATAATAATGTACGAGGCCTCCGTCTCAACGTTCCGCTCTTCAAGCCCCCACTGCGGGCCGGCCAAAGCTATAAAAAACAAAGCCGTTCCGACGAGGAATAAAATATTTTTGGCTTTTGCGCCCGCGGAGGAAAAATTCAAATTAATCTGCTCCAGCACGGATTTTGTAAACAGCGCGCGCGTCAGCCGCCTTTTCCGCGCCGCGCCGATATACCACAGAAAAGCTATACCCGCCGCCACGGCGGCGAAAATCAGAAAGACGGAGGGCGTCTTAAATAAATTCATCAGGGCAGCCTCATAAAAATTAATTTATCAAACACAAAAGCTACGCATAAAAATATAAGCGCCAATACCAAAAAAGGCTCGTACACGTCGTCATAATCAACCATGGCAAGATTCTTAAATTCGGTTTTTTCAAGTTTGTCAATTTCGGAATAAATATTTTCAAGCCCCGCGTTATCGTAAGCGCGGAAATATTTGCCGCCGGTAATTCCTGCTATTTCGCGCAGGGACCCGCCGTCAAAATTTACGTCCTGGCGGCCTACCGCCGCTATCCCGTAAATTTTTATGCCCAGCGCGGCCGCGCTTTTTGCCGCGTCGGCCGGCGGTATGGCGCCGTCGTTATTCTCGCCGTCGGTCAGCAAAATTATTATTTTTGTTTTTGCCTTGCTGTTTTCAAGATGCATTGACGATAACGCCACTGCGTCCCCTATGGCGGTGCTGTCCGCGCGGACAATGCCTACGCGCACGGAATTAAGATAGTCAAGCAGCGCGTCATAGTCAAGCGTAAGCGGGCTCTGCAGCATAGGCTCCGACGCAA
Source organism: Candidatus Elusimicrobium euhamitermitis (assembly GCA_031254225.1). GTDB lineage: Bacteria > Elusimicrobiota > Elusimicrobia > Elusimicrobiales > Elusimicrobiaceae > Elusimicrobium > Elusimicrobium euhamitermitis. The sequence continues at coordinate 26,956 of JAIRUU010000048.1, read as the reverse complement.
AAACCACAACTCCTATGCGGTCGCTCACCCGCTTATGAATAAAATTTTCCGCCGCCTCTTTCGCGGCCGCAAGACGGTTTGGCGTAAAATCCGCGGTCCCCATGCTGTTGGAAACGTCCAGCGTAAGCATAATGTCCACGCCTTCCGTCGGCGGCAGCACGGTGCACTCAACGTTGCGCGGCCGCGCCAGCGCTATTACAGCCAGCGCGAGAGCGGCGCAGATTAGCGTAAAAGAAAAATATTTTGCCAAAACGCCGTAAGTAGTTCTTGCCGGCGAGTAGGCCAGATTATAACTTACCGCCGGCGTTACAAATCTGGACAGCAGCGGGTATCCTATCCAAAATAAAACAAGCGGCGCAAGCGCGGACAGATACCACGGATTTGCGTAAAAAGTATCCCTGAAAAATATATAAACGTAGACGTAAAATAACCCCACGGCCGCGCTTGCCAAAAACGCCGCGCCAGCGGCTTTCTTCAAATATTTCCGCGCCGTTTTATCCCTGGTAAGCAGCACGGCCAGCATCAGGAGGACAAAGATAAAAGAGCAAAGATATAATATTTTAAGCAGTATGCTCATCTTCCCCCTCTCCCACCGTCATGACTTTAACTTTTACGGCGGTGGCGTCTATCATGGCGTTTAAAAGTTTAACGTCTTCGTCTCTGTCCACAATCAGAGGAATTGACTCGGCGAATTTAACCAAATCCGCGGAATTTAAAAATTGCACCGCTTCGTCATAAATATTTTTAGCGTCGGATTTTTTTATGGCGCGCAAAAGTTCGGCCGAAGTCTGCGGGTCGGTATAAATATTAAAGCGCGAGTACAGATACGCGCGGAAAATATCCGTTAATTCAATATAAAAAAGGTTATACTCTTTCCTGTCCCATAAATCAGACGCCAACAGTTTTGCCAGCCTGTCCCGCGCCACAATCTCGGACGGGCGCTTGTCAGGCGGAGGCGTAGGACTTTCAAGTTCGGCTTTTTTAGTCCTTACCATAAGCCACCATATTACGGCGGCGGCAATCAGACCCGCGGCGGTTAAAATTAAAATAATAAACCATATGTCAACCGGCGTAATAGGCTTTCTTATGTCAACGATATCCGAACTTCTTATGCCGGTGTTAACGCGGGCAATATCAAGTTCCGCGCTATGCGCTTGTATAACGCCGCCGTCCGGCAGTTTCCACGCGGCGGTAAATTTTGTTTTGCCAAGGATAAACGGCACCGCGCGAAAAGTAAATTCCGCCGTGTTGCCGGCTTGCTCGGTATAGGAAGTTAAGACGGAAAAATCTTTTGCGTTTATGGCGGCCGCGTCATAAACCAGTTCCTTAGCTTTTACGCCGTCCGGCAGCGGCACGTTGAAAGTTATGGTAAACGGCTGCGCCAGTTTTGGCTGCGGCGGAACGCCTTTTAATTCCGCCGGGGCGGGCTGCGGCGCGGCAACGGCCGGCTGAGCCGCGGGCGCGGTTTGCGCCGGCGGAACAACAGGACTTTGCGCGGGCCTGGTCTGCGCGGCGGCGGAAGCGGCAAGGAAAATTAAAAAAACGAAAATTTTAAAAATTTTCATTTTCTGAACCTCCGCTGCCTGGTTTTGAAAAATTTTATAACGGCGTCCGTGCTGTCTTCCGTCGTAAAAGTTTTAATGTAATCAAGCCCGCACTGCGTAAAAAATTTTTCAAGCTTAGTAGTATCCGCGCGGCGCGGCGCGTTTTTTATATTAAAAAACGCTTCCTCCCCCGTCTCAGGGTCACGCGCGTTAATCATAAGCGGCAGGGACGGCGCGTTTATTTCCAGCGGATCCCGCACCAGGACGGGAATAAGGTCAAATTTACGTTTGGAAAGTTTGAAAGGCTTCTCAAAATCTGAATCTATAAAATCAGAAATTAAAACCAAAATCCCCTGCCGCCTTATAACTTTATTTAAAGTGTTAAGCGCGAGGGAAATATCTGTTTTTTTGCCTTCCGGCTTAAGAGCCAGCAGCTCGCGCACCATGCGCAGAATATGAGTTCTGCCTTTTTTGGGCGGGATAAAAAGTTCTATTTTGTCCGAGAATAAAAGGAGTCCGACTTTATCATGGTTAGTCAGCGCGGAGAAAGCAAAAAGCGCGGCCAGCTCCGCCGCCGCTTCCCTCTTTAACTTGCCCGTGCTGCCGAAGTTGCCGGAAGCGGAAACGTCGCACGCTATGACCAGCGTGAGCTCCCTTTCTTCTAAAAATTTCTTGATATAAGTTTTGCCCGTGCGGGCGGAAACGTTCCAGTCAATGGAACGCACGTCGTCCCCTGGCACGTATTCGCGCACTTCTGCAAATTCCATGCCCTGGCCTTTAAACACGCTCTGATACTCCCCGGCAAAAGTTTCCGTCACAAGACGGCCGGTTTGTATCTCAATGCGGCGCACTTTGTTAAGAAGCTCTGCGGTATCCATAAAATATTACGGGACGTCTACCGTGTCAAATATTTGTTTGATAATATTGTCCGCGGTTATATTTTCCGCCTCGGCCTCGTAGGAAAGCAGCAGGCGGTGGCGCAGCACGTCGGGCCCTATGGCTTTAATATCCTCAGGCACCACGTAACCGCGGCCGTTCATGAACGCGACGGATTTTGCGGCCTTTGCCAGATAAATGCTGGCGCGCGGGCTGGCGCCGTAGCTGATAAGAGTGTCAAGATTTTTTAAATTATATTCTTTGGGATATCGCGTGGCAAAAACTATTTCAATGATATAATTTTTAATTTTCTCGTCAATATAAATACTGTCCGCGACGGCGCGGGCTTTAAGCAGCGCCTCAAGCGTGGTAATCTCGCGCACTTTGGGCGGCACCGCGCCGCTCATGCGTTTTAAAATTTCTTTTTCTTCTTCGCGGGACGGATAATTGACTTTTATTTTGAGCATAAACCTGTCCACCTGCGCTTCGGGCAGAGGGTAGGTGCCTTCGTGTTCAACGGGATTTTGGGTTGCAAGCACCATAAAAGGAGTGGGCAGGCGGTATGTTTTGTCGCCGATGGTAACCTGGCGCTCCTGCATGGCTTCAAGCAGCGCGCTCTGCACTTTGGCCGGCGCGCGGTTTATTTCGTCCGCCAAAACCAGGTGGGCGAAAACCGGACCCTGTTTGGGGTAAAAGGTGCCGTCTTTCGGATTAAAAATCAAAGTGCCGGTAATATCGGCGGGAAGAAGGTCGGGAGTGAACTGAATTCTGGAAAAAGCGGCGGTCAGACAGTCCGCCAGCGTTTTTACCGTTAAAGTTTTGGCAAGACCGGGCACGCCTTCAATCAACACATGCCCGTCGGCGAGCAAAGCGGTTAAAATTTTTTCAACAAGGTCGTCCTGCCCGACGATTACTTTCGCTATTGATCTTTTAAGTTCCGCGACAAAAACGTTTTGCTCCTGTACTTCGCGGCTGATGGCGTGAATATCCATAAATTCCCCTCCCTAACGTATATATTTATATTATACATCTATTATGATGAGTATTTTGCGCGCAAGACCTCTGCCTGCCCGGAGCCGGAAAAATCATACGGAAAATTGCCGCGGCCCTTTTAATATAATTATTTTAGATTATATAAAAATTTTTTGCCTGTATGCTGTTACTTCTGAGCTGATTTTAAATTACAAGCGCGGCGACGAGATTGTTTATGGAGTGGATGATATCGTTGTCCAAGTCATCGCCGATGTTCACGGACGCGGCCTGAACGCCTAAGAAGAGAAAATCCGGCGCGGGTTGTATTTCCGCCGCCAGAAATTTGGCAAGCAACGTCAGCGGCATGGAGTGCGTGGACGCGGAAACGCCGTCTATTTCAGATAAACTGAGTTCGCGTATTTCCGCTTTCTCGCCGCCGTAATCAGCGGCGTCCACAAAAACTATAAGCGCTGGTTTGCAGGCTTTTATTTCTTTGACAAAACTTTCCGGCATTACGCCGCAGTCAATAAATTTATATTTATGCCGCTGGGAAACGCTGCCGAGGGAATTGATAAAATACGGTCCCGCGCCGTCGTCCCCCCGCGCGGTGTTTCCTATGCCGAGAAATAAAACTTTTTCCGCCGGAAGACTCTTGATTTTCTTTATCATTTCGCAGTCTCGTCAGGGTGTTTAAATTCGTCCTGCAAAGCTTTTTTGTCAAACGCAGCAAGCTCAAATTCGTCCGTGGATTTCAGCGCTTTTTTGGGGCAGCCGTCCACGCACTGCGCGCAGTAAATGCAGCGGGACAGGTCAATAACGCATTTAAATTTGCGTTTGGCCGGCACAACTTTACCGTCGGGCAAAGTCTGCGGCTTGGCCTCGAGGTTAATCTGTTTGATAGTAATAGCGTTAGCCGGACAGTTGCGCATACATATATTACAGCCTATGCATTCCTCAGGCGTAAATTTTATGCGCGCGCGGTAACGCTCCGCCGGCGTGTGCTTTTTAACGGGATATTGGGACGTGGCTGGTTTTTTAAATAAATTGTTAAGCACTTCCCCCAAAGCTTTTAAAGGCCTTGCCATACAATACTCCTCATGACGATACTTATTATAATCTGCAAAATGCTAAGCGGCGCAAGATATTTCCAGCAAAACGCGAGCATCTGTTCAATCCTCACGCGCGCCATAAGAGATTTTATTAAAGCAAGCACAAAAACTATACACAAAGTTTTAATTATAAATAAAGCAAAACCCAAAACGCCGGACAGTCCTAAGCTGCCGCCCAGAAAAACCGCGTTTATGAGCGCGGCCACGACGACCATTTCCATATCAATAGCCAGTTTTATAAAACCGTACAAACGCCCCGAATATTCAGTAAACACGCCGCCCACAATTTCCGTCTCCGCGTGCGGTATGTCAAAAGGCACGCGCTCCAGCTTGCCCTGCAGCGCGACCAAAGACACGCCCAAGCCGATGACGTTAACCAGCATAAGCAGCGGGCGGGACGCGTAAAAAAGCGAAATGTCAGACGTGTTCCAGCTGCCGGCCAAAACCGCAGGCGCAAGCATAGCCAGCATAAGCGGCACTTCATACGCGAACAGCTGCGTCAGCACGCGCATGGAGCCTATTGCAGAATACGGGCTTTGCGAACTCCAGCCTATAAGAAAGAAAGTTACCGTCGGAATAGTTAAAATATACAGGACTGCTATCAAATCTCCCTGGAAATTTACCACGCTGCCCGCGCTTTCAAAAGGTATCATCAAAGCGGCGGTTGTAACGGCCGCAATGGCAATGTAAGGCAGTATTTTGAACATTCTTACTTCTGTAACGTTTTTGGGTATAACAATTTCTTTTGACAACAGTTTAACCAAATCCGCCAGCGGCTGGAATAAGCCCGGGCCGCGCCTGTTTTGCATTTGCGCGTAAAGTTTGCGGTCAAACCACTGGCAGAACAAACCGTAAGCTATTAAAAAAAACATGCCCGGGTAAATGGCTATATAAAACAGCGACCAAAGTGTTTCTGTCATTTAAAATACCTTTACTTTTGAGAAGTCTATTCCTTTTTTCTTGTAAAACTCTATGCCGTGAGAGCGCATGTCCCGCCAGCTCATAATGCCAGTGCCTGCCGGCGTAACAATCGTCGCTCTGTCCGTGCAGGAAAAGCACGGGTCTATCGCCGCAATAATGATAGCGGCGTCCGCCAGCTGGTCCCCTTTCAGCATATAATCCACGCTGGTAAAATTTGCCAATGTCGGCGCGCGGACTTTTACGCGCGCTGGGTTTAAGCCGCCGTCTGACTTCAGATAATGCACGTCCTCCCCCCTGGGCGCTTCATAGCGGTTTACCGCCTGGCCTGGCGGCAGTTTGACGGGGATTTTGACGGATATGGCGCCTTCCGGCAGCCAGTTCAAAACCTGTTTTAAAATTTTGCAGGACTCAAGCATCTCAAAAGCGCGGACGTAGAGACGGCCGAAAACGTCGCACGCGTCGGACGTGATTAATTTAAAATCAAGCTCGCCGTAAAGTAAATAAGGGTCGTCCTTCCTCACGTCGCGCGCAACACCGGAGGCTCTTGCCAGCGGGCCCGCGGCGCAGCGTTTTACGGCTTCGTCTTTAGGCAGAACGCCCACGCCTTTTGTGCGGGCGATAACCGTCGGCTCCTGCGTGGCAAGGTCTATATAATATTTTATGCGGCGTTCCAAAGCTTCAACTTTTGCCAGAACTGTTTTAACCTGCTCCGCCGTAATATCGCGGCGCACGCCGCCCGGCGTGTTCATGGAATAATGAACGCGGTTGCCGGAAATTGTTTCCAGCGCGTCCATTACCATTTCTCTGTCACGCCAGGAATACATAAATAAAGTATCAAAACCTATTTCATGCGCGGCAACGCCCAGCCACAACAGGTGGCTGTGCAGCCTTTCAAGTTCGCCGATAATTACGCGTATGGCTTTTGCGCGCTTCGGAACGTCGGCGCCCGCAAGTTCTTCAACATTCATGACGTACGCCGTCGCGTGCGCGTGGGAGCATATGCCGCAGACGCGCTCAATAAGATACATAGCCTGAATATAATTTCTGCTCTCCGCCGCTTTTTCAACCCCGCGGTGATTGTACCCCAGACGCAAAGTAGCGTCTACAATTTGTTCCCCTTCCAGACACAGTAAGAAACTGCCCGGCTCCTTTAACGCGGGATGCTGCGGCCCTAACGGGACGGTTATTTTCGGCATGCGTTATCCTCCTGTATTTTTCTGACGGCGGCCTCGCGGTCCTCGCTGTCTTTTATATACTTTGCCGCGTCCCAGCTTTTTCTGAGCGGGTGCTGGCCCTGCGGAAAATCGTCCGGCAGCGGGTAGCGGTTGCCCTGCGGCAGACCCGTTACGTTGACGCCCAGCAAATCTACAAGTTCGCGCTCATAATAAACAGCGCCGGGTATTAAGTCCGTAATAGTTTTAAGTTCTGATTTTGCGGCCGGCGTTACGGCTTCCAGCGTAAAAAGCGTGCCGTCTTTATGCCCCCAATGATATAAAATGTTAATTGTTTCCCCGCAGTCCGCGCCGGTAATGGTGCAAAGATAATCAAATCCCAGTTTTTCCATCATATATTTTGTAATATCCCAAACGTCTTCCCCTTTGCACATTGAATAAACGCGGTTGGCGCGGCGTATGGTAATATCCGTTACTTTGCCCTTCAAACCGGTTTCAAGATTTTCTTTTAAAATTTCTTCCTTAGTTTTTTTAAACATCATTTATTTCCCCCTTCAATCCGCGTTAACAACTTAACAATTCCGTCAATAAGCGCCTCCGGCCGCGGCGGGCAGCCCGGAATATAAGCGGAAACGGGCAGCAGTTTATCCGCCCCGCCGAGCAGGCCGTAACAGCCGTGCACAACCCCGCCGCTGCAGGCGCACGCGCCAACGGCGACGACGAATTTAGGCTCCGCTATCTGGTTATAAATTCTTAAGAGTCTTTTTTCCTGCTGGCGCGAAACCGCGCCCGTTACCACAAGAACGTCCGCGTGCCGCGGCGTGCCGTGAAGCATTATGCCGAAGCGCTCCACGTCAAAACGCGGTGTAAGCGCGGCCACTGTTTCAATATCGCACCCGTTGCATGAGCCGGAATTATAATGCAAAAGCCAGGGGGATTTTTTCCTTGCCCACGCGACAACCTGTTCTCTTATGGACTTCATCAAAAACTCCTAAAACAATAATTATACAAAACCTATTTTTTTACAGTCTTCTTTCTCTTCGGCTTCCAGCATAGCGTTAAGCGTAAGTATAATATCATCAACGCGTTTATCCGTTGACAACAAGGCTCTTTCAACAATACCCAATCTGCCTGCTATGTTTTCATCGCCCTGAACTTTCAAGGCATATTGCCGCACCGCGACGAAAGTCTTGATTATTTGAATATTAATTTTTACGGCGCGGTCACTGCTAAGCACGCTGGACAGCATAGCCACGCCGTGTTCCGTAAAAGCGTATGGATTTGACGAAGAATGTTTCAAACTGGCGAACCGGTCGCAATTTGCGACCAGTTCCTCCATTTCCCGTCGGCTAAGCTGAAAAATAAAGTCTTGCGGAAAGCGTTTTTTGTTACGCTTTACGGCTTCATTAATACGCTTTGTAGGGACCGCGTACAATTCCGCCAAATCACGGTCCAGCATAACGTTTTTTCCGCGTATAAAAAATATTTTGCTTTCTATTTTACCCGTTACCGCCAGTTCTTTCTTCATAATCATTGCCCGTTCTTATTTTGAATACAAAACCGCAAAAACCGCGGCAATGCTTACGACGTACATTACCGCAAAACCGGTCAGCACCCAGCCGACGCTGGACGCGGCAAGCGTCGCAATCATCAAGCCCGCGACATGGATAACCGTAAAAAATATTGCAAACGGAAAAAACGTTTTGTAATCCGGCTCAACTTTTTTGGACTCATATTCCTCGCCGCAGGCGTAAGGGTCCAGTTTGCCCTGCGGAGTATTATCCGGCTTCGGCGCAAAACCGGCCGTTAATTTTGAAAACAGCCAGATTAACGCGTAAGCCACGATAAAAATTACCGGCGGGAAAAGTAAAAAGTTTGCCATGTCAGCCCCTCAAATTCTTTAAATCCAAAATATCAAGGTTGCCCTTTTGCGCGTAAGAACGTATAATAAGCCCGAGCCCGACGGCGACAATAACAACCTCAATGCCTATCATAATCATTATAACGGCCTGCGCAAAATCAATATTCCCTATAGTATACCCTGCGGACAGCAGCGCGAACATGCATCCTTTTGAAGAAATTTCAATGCCCAGCAGCGTGCGCAGCATGTTGCGGGAACTGGCCATGCAGTAAACGCCAGTGAAAAAAAGAAGCACGGCGGTAAACCAGTCCAGATATAAATTATCCGGCGTAAAAAACTGCGCGCCGAAATTTAAAATCTCATTCATCTTTAACTCTCCCGAAAAACGCTTTTACCATCAGCACGCCGGCGACAAACATGCAAATCTGTCCTATTAAATCTTTATACCTTAACTGCCAGATAATGTCCCCCACCATCATGGGCGTGGTTTGCGTAATCTGAGACGGTTTTAATAAAGCCGCGTACGGATAAGTTATGTACCATAAACACACGCCGAACGCAAAAAGACCAAGCGGCAGATATTTCATAAACCTGCGCTCGTTCTGCGCGTACTTTGTGCCTTTGCCAAGCATGCTTGCCGTGCCCGCGAATAAAACGGTAATAAGACCCGCGCAGACCGAAAGTTCAAAAACCGCGGCCCACGGCGCGCCCATGTTAAACATGGCGACGGCTACCGTCGCGGAAAGCAAGGCAAGCCACATGGCGGCGTAAATAAAATTCCTGCTCTGCGCCGCAAGCACCGACGTAATTACCATAGAAATTAAAATAGCCAGATGGGTCATTTAAGCCCCCTTACAAAAGGCTCCAAAAACGTGTTATACATAAAAGGGAAATACAGCCCTACGGCGATTATAATAACCGTAAAAATACCCGCCGGCGCAAGCATGCCAGCGGAAACTTCTTTGACGGTTTTCATTTTGCCTTCCGCGCGGCCGAAGAAAATATTTCTCTGCGCGCGCAGGAAGTAAGCCAGCGTTATGACGCTTGCAAGCAGCGCGATAAACGCAAACAGATAAAACCCCGCCTGCCAAAGCGCGGCTATAATCAAAAGCTTGCTCCAAAACCCCGAAAGCGGCGGTATGCCCGCCGTGGAAAGCATTGAAATAAGAGAAAACGCTGACGTATACGGCATTTGTTTTTCAAGCCCGTAAAGCTCTTTAATATTGCATGTGCCGGCCGCGCTTTCCAACGCGCCCGCGCTGAAAAATAAAGAGGTTTTAAACGTGGCGTGGTTAAACAAATGGAACACCGCGCCCATCAAACCGAGCGGCGTGGCCAACCCAGCCGCCAGAAAAATATAACCCATCTGGCTTATGCTTGAGTAGGCCAGCATTCTTTTAAAATTAGTCTGCTGCAAAGCCATGACCGCGCCTACTATTATTGATACGGTGCCGAACAGCATTATGCTTTTGCCGACGGGATTTAACGCCGTCAGATGGTTAACCAGCCCAAGCATGACGGTGATTTTAATTAAAGTATACGCGCCCGCGGCTTTTGTGACAATGCCCGCGAGCAGCGCGGAAACCGGCGTTGACGCGCCCGCGTAAGCGTCCGGCGTCCAGGTGTGGAAAGGCACAAGGCCCGTCTTAACCATAAAACCGCAGGCCATAATACCCAAGAAAACGTTCATAACCGGCCCGCCGTTGACGTTAGCCGCCATAGCGTCTTTCAAATGCGCGAAACTCGTGCCGCCGGCGTACAAAAATAAAACCGCTATCGCAAAAATTATGGCTATAGAAGCCAGCGCGGAAAGATAAAAATATTTTATCGCGCCCTCGGTCCCCTCAGGCTTGTCATAAAAAGCTATCAGCGTAAAAGAACAGACCGCTATTACTTCCAAAAACACGTAGACGGTAAAAAAATCACGCGCCACGGTAATGCCGGCCATGCCCGCGGCGGCCGTCAGAATCAAAGCGTAATAAGTGCCTTTCCTGTCCGTTTTTTCAGTATAAGAAGCAAACCATATCACGCAGAAAGAAACCAGATAAATGAGCCCGAGCATGAGGACTGAAAAAATATCCTCGCCGCTGAAAATTTCCTGCGCGTTAACGCCCGCGTGGTTAATAAAGTAAACCGCGTAAGCCAGCGCAAAACACGCTGCCAGCGCAAACAGGGAAACAAGCAGCGCCGCGCGCGGGCGTTTGTTTAAAAAAGAAACAAGCACGGCCGCGGCCACGGGAATAATTATGAAATTAGTATAAGAAAACATTTAAACCCACCCTCCGGATAATGACAGCACCGCAAAAACCAGCGCGCCTATAAGCGCCCACAAAATATAGCTTATGCTTAAACCCGTATGCATGGCGGAGCCTTTTTTGGAAAATCTTTTTATAACCGTACTGGGCATAACGTCAATCATAAAATCAAAAAATCTGTCCGTCTTAAAAAGGCCGGTTGAGGCGGCCAGGCCCGCTCTCCGCGCGGCCCCGTAAAAATCAGGCGGCGCAAAACTGCCCGGGCTCAAAGCCGGCGCCTTAAAGTGCAGCGCGGCCGCGGCCAGAATTACCGCCAGACTTACGCCTGACACCCAGTTAAAATTAAAATGCGCGTGTTCAAGAACAAATAAATTCCGCGCGTCAAAAACCCAGCCTATGCCAAACAGCAGCGCCAGAACGGCAAATACTCCCGCCGCAAAATTTAACATGACAGGAACCGGAGCCGCCTGCGCAGCGCCCTTAAACAAAACGGCAATCACTTTTAAAAACGCCGCCAGCATAAAAAGATAAACTAAAGCCGTAAAAATAATTCCCGCCGTATTCGCGCTTTCCAGGCCCGAATAAGTATGCGAAAAGAAAATATCCAAGAACGTAACCTTGCACAAAACCGCGGAGGAAATTATAAAACACGCGGCGGTAAATTTCATTTTTTTAAATGCGCCGGCAATTTTGTCAAACGCGGCTGAGCCGGCGGACGCTTCAATAATTCCCGCGCATAAAAAGAGACACGCCAAAGCCGCGGCTTTATAAATACCGTGGTTAACAAGCTCCCTTGCGCCGCCCAAAGATACGCCCTGCTCAAAAGCCAGCAGACCGATTTGCAGGATAATATTATAAGCTATAAACCCTTTCAAATTTGTCTGCTTAAACAGCATTACCACAGCTACGATTATTGACGGAACGGCGAGGCAAATTAAAATATTGCCGCCTAGAGATACTCCCGAGAAATTAAAAAACGTCATTATTCTGCCGAGTAAAAACACAGCCAGAATTTTTTCAAACGCCGAGGGCAGGAAAGCCATAAAAGCGGCGGGGGTCTTTTCCGCAGCGTCGGGAATCCATGAGTGAAAAGGCACCGCGCCCGCTTTGGCAAGCGCGCCTGCGCACATTAATAAAAACGCCCACGCGCCGTAACCGTCCAGCAGGGAAACGGGCCCTGTTTTTATAATGCTTATTTCAAAACTGCCCGCCGCGGCCGCGGTCAAAATAACGCCCGCCAAAAGCGCTATGTCGCCGACCGCGTTAAGAACAAAAGCCTTAAACGCCGTGCTCTGCGCGCCCGTTGAAACTATAAAAACGTAAAGGCTTACCAGCAGGCCTTCCCAGAAGAAAAGCATTAAAACCAGATTGTCCGCCAGCGCAGCGCCGCACGCGAAAGAAAGAGTAAAAAGAAAAGAAAAATAAAACCATTTTTCATTTTCAATTTTGCTTTTTACGGCGTAGAGCAAAATTATAAAAGCGAAAAAACAGAGAGCGAGGACAACCGTCTTTTCAAAAGTTCCGGCGGCGAGGGAAAAAGACAAAACGCCTTCGCACCAGTTAACGTAAAACATCTCAAAGTCCTGCGCGGACAAAGCAACTGCCGCGCCAAGCGCGCCCGCCGCGCCTGCGAAAGCAAGAATTTTATTTGAAAGCGGATATTTTTTGCCCAGCGCCAAAACGACCGCCGCGCAAATTAAAGGAAGCAGGACGGGAATAAGTATAATCATTATAATACCCCCATCTGCGCCGCCACGCGCATAAGATATCCGACGGGAAAACTTATAAGAAGCGCGGACAGCAAAGCCAGCACGCCCAGCAGCGTGACCGAGAACACCGTCTGAAAACTGCCCTCTCCTGCCGCCCACTCATGCTGCGGCGCGCCCAAAAATACAAGATGAAAAGTTCTGAGAAGATAAACCGCCGTAAAACAAGCGGCAACGAGAAACATAAAAAATATAAAACCGTAACCCTGCGTTAACGCGCTTTGCAAAACCATGAATTTGCCGAAAAACCCGCCCAGCGGCGGTATGCCCGCGACGGACAGCGCGCACAGCGCAAAAGCAAGTCCGGTAAAAGGCATAACTTTATAAAGGCCGCCCATGGCCGTGATGTCTTTGGTATGCGCTTTGTGTTCAATAATGCCCGCGCAGAGGAAAAGACCGCCTTTGGCAATGCCGTGCACCATAATAAAAAGCATGCCGGCCACAAGCCCCGCGGCAGTGCCCGTTGAAAGAGCTAAGAAAATAAAACCAAGCTGGCTTATGGTGGAGTAGGCTATAATGCGTTTGATATTTGTTTCTTTTACGGCCGCGCCGCCCGCAATGACGGAACTTAAACCGGCTACAAAGGCCACGCCCTGCATAAGCGCTGGATCGCAATGTATGGTATAAAAAACGCGGGCAAAAACATAAACGCCTATTTTGACAAGCACAGCCGCGTGAAGAAGCGCGGTAACTGGACTGGGCGCAACGCCCGCGTCCGGCAGCCACGACGAAAACGGCAAAATAGCCGATTTGGAAAACATGCCTATGATGAACAGCAGCGCGGCTATTGCCGGCACGTGCGCGCCTTTGAGCAGAGATAAATCAACCGTGCCGTTTGAGAAGTAAACCGCTATTATGCCCATCAGCAAAAATAAAGCGCCGAAAACGGTTATAAGAAAAGTTTTAACCGCTTTCTTTTTATCCGCGTCTTTACGGAAGAAGCCGACGAGTTTCCAGCTGCACACCGCGGTCATTTCCCAGAAAACAAAAGTCCATATTAAGTTAAAACTGAACACCAGGCCCGTCATGGAGCCTAAGAAAAGAATGACAAAAGTATAATATTCCGTCTCATATTCCGCGTCATGGATATAACCCGTGGAATAGAAAATTATTATTAAGCTTAAAAAAGAAGCGCAGCACGCCATAAAGCCGGAGAGCATGTCCAGCTCAAAATGCGGGCCGAAGCCGAGCGGCATATCGTACCGCCATACAACCGAAGCCCCGTTTCCCGCCGCAGTCAGCAGATAAACGGATAACAAAAAAACAACCGCCCCAAGCGCAGCGGCGGCATAGGCGGGTTTAAAACCAAGTTTATTAAGCAAAGGAATTGCTAAAGACCCTAAAACAGGAACTAAAATTATCATTAAAAGCATAACATATGATAGCATAAAGTAAAACCCGTTTCCAGTTGCTCTAAAATTATGCGTTAAATTATGTACAATAGGTTATATATATAATATTTATGAATATCCTTAGGAGTTTGTATGAATAAAAAATTGTTAATTGTCTTTACGATTCTCGGCGCGGCGCTGTTATCATCTTGCTATGACAAAGAAGACATAGACGCTTTTAAAAAATCTTACCAGTCTAAACCCTCTTCCGCCCAGCCTGCGGCAGCTACGGCGGCTGCAGCAACCGCGCAGAGCGGCAATACCGCCGCGGCGGCTCAAATTGCGCCCGCGCCCGTGGGCTCTTTTTGGACCGGCAATGATTTTCAAGACCCTTTGATTGACCGCTATTCATATTTCCCGCCGTATGTCGGAACGGACTCTTACCCCAATATTAAAAATTTTGTGTTTAAAAACCAGCGGCCGTCGGAAGATATTGTGCAGACGGAAGAAATAGTAAATTATTTCCCCTACAACTACCCCGCGCCGGACGCGTATTCCGTTTATCCCGCGTCAATCGTGACGGAATACACCGACTGCCCGTGGAACGCGGCGCATAAACTGGTAAAAATCGGCGTCAGGGCAAAAGACCCTGCCGCGCAGCCGGCCCCGCCAGAGAATCTTGTTTTCTTAATAGATATTTCCGGCTCCATGGGCGGCGAGAATAAACTCTCGCTGGTCAAACAATCTTTCCCTTTTCTGCTGCAGCTGCTGCGTGACCAGGACGTTGTTTCCGTAGTAACTTACGCTAAAGACGCGCAGGTGCAGCTTGAAGGGCTTAACGGCACGCAGAAAGAAAAAATTATGCAGACCGTGGCTGCCCTTAAGAGCGGCGGAAGAACGGCGGGCTCCGCCGGCATAGACAAAGCTTATGAAATCGCCAGAAAATATTTTCTGCAGAACGGAAACAACCGCGTCATTCTGGCCACGGACGGATATTTTAATATCGGTCCCTCGTCAATAACCGACCTTGAAAGTCAGATAGCGCGGGAAAAAGACAACGGCGTGTCCTTAAGCGTTCTGGGCTACGGCATGGGCAACATGAAAGACGCGAACATGCAGTCTCTCGCCGACAAAGGCGCCGGCACTTACAATTACATAAATAACGCGCAGGACGCGGAAACCATCTGGAAGCGCGAGTTTGCGGTAACCGTGCTTGTTAAGCAGCTTTTAGCGCGCGACGTTAAATTTAAAGTTGAAGTTAATCCCGTTAAAGTGGAATCTTACAGGCTTATAGGCTACAAAAGGAAATATAACAGCGCGGGCCTGCCTTTCCAGACCGCGGGCGGGGACTGGTCTTCCGGCCAGGAACTTACAGCTTTGTATGAGATTAACCCGCGCTGTTTAACGTGCGCGGAAGGCACGGCTCCGTCAGACTCTGTTTATGACGCCGCCAGCCCGCGCTGCCAGCGCGAAGTTATGACGGTAAAAATGCTTTATACCGACCCGGCCTCCGGCGCGCAGTCTTACATAGAAGCGCCTGTCAACTTAAACAGCTTTGTAAACTTTGACCTGGCGTCGGAAGACACGCGTTTTGCGGCCTCGGCGGCGCAGTTCGGCCAGATTCTGGAAAACAACAAATACAAAGGTTCCATGACGATAGACGACGTTCTGAGAACAGCCAATAACGCCAGAACATATGATCCGCAAAACATGCGCGTTGATTTCCTGCAGACTGCAAACGCTTACAGAAATATAAAGTAATAAATAAAATAAAAACACTCTCTTCCTGACGGAAGAGAGTGTTTTTTTATGCCTTGATAAAACTTTTACATTACCTGTTTCAATTCCACGCTTTTTACGTCTTTATCTATTACCGCGTAAGTGTGGCTGGCGGCGCGCTCTTTAAGGCCCAAAATATTTACGCCGTAATCCACGACGTATTTATCCCCTTCTTTGCGCGCATCTTTAATTTCAAAAATATTGTCCGGCAGATTATTTTTTGATTCAAGTATTAAAAAAGATTTTTTGGAAAAATCAACTTTCGGGTAATCCCCGTAAGCGGTTTTTTTAAAATTATCATACTCCGCCTGCGCGGTAATAATTTTATAACCCACCGGAGAGGTAAGCATTGTCCTTGCGCTTTCTTCCTCCTGCGCGCCGGCCTGGGCTTCCATGACTGCGCTATCAACGACGACGGGCGTATATTCCTCGGCCACGACGGACACCTGGGACGACTGTAAAGTTATCGGGCGGGATTTGCGGTTTTTGTCCCCTTCTTCCATTTTGTCAAACATGTCCGGCTGCTTTTTGGCAACGCCCAAAATGCCGGCGCCTGACAAATCTATGGCAGTGCTCTCGGCCTCATTAGCTGCCGTTTCCTCGGACAAGACTTCTTCTCCCGCAGCGGGCTCCGGCGGCGTTTCCTCCGCTTTTGCCTCAGGCGCGGTTTCTTCCTGCGGCGCGGCTTGCGGCGCGCGTTTCATGACAAAAGTATACACGCTCGCCGTTGCCAGCAGCGCGACGCTTATCACAAACATTACCCAATATTTTAGAGGCGTTTTGTTCATTTTTCCCCGTATTTGGCGGTTATTATTGATTTAAGACCGCCGCGCGGCGTAAACTCCGCCGTGATAACCGCTCTTTTCGGTTTGCAGGCGGAGACGACGTCGTCCAAAATCTTATTCGCCGTATTTTCCATAAAAATACCCATGTCGCGGTATTCAAGCAGATAATATTTTAAGGATTTGAGTTCCAGACACAGTTTATTAGGCACGTAATCAATTGTAATCACGCCGAAATCCGGCAGTCCTGTTTTAGGGCATACCGACGTAAACTCCGGCAACGCTATTTTAATTTCATAGTCCCTTTTATACTGGTTTTCAAAACACTCAATTTTAGGGAGTTTTACGTTAGCGCCCTTTCTCGCGTGGGAAAGCGTGTAACCGAAATCTATATCGTTCATATTTTAAACCTCATCATTCTGACGGCGTTTAATATAACGGCAAACAGGCCGAATAAGGCAAAAACTTCCGCGCTGTACCACGGCGCTTTGCCCGCATGCCACAAAAATACTATTAACAGCCCGTTAGCCAAAAACGCCAGAAAAATATTCTGCAGAATATTTAAATTTATCCTTTTATAAATTTTATTAAGCGCGGTTATGCAGCTGAAATCTTTTCTGTTAATAACAATATCCACCCAGTTGGCGTGCGCGGAGTGCGGGGAAGAATAGGCAATGCTGGCGTCCGCGTCAAGAAGCGCAAGAATATCGTTAAACCCGTCGCCCGCCATGACGGTAATTTTGTCGTCTTTCTGCATTTTGCGTATCATAGCAGCTTTAGCCTCTGGCAGCACGGAAGAAAAATAAGTCACTCCGCCGAGCGCGCCGGCTATATAAGAAACAGTTCTGCTGCCGTCGCCGGAAAGCAGTATGATTTCATAACCGCTTTTTTTAAGTTTTTCAACGGTGTCTACCGCGCCGGGGCGCAGAGTATCGCTTAAAGAAATGAAACCAAGGAAATCATTGTTGCGCGCGACGCAGATTACAATTTCATTCGCCCACGCGCGGTCAAGGCCGTCGGTCTTAATATTTTCTTCTTCAAACCAGGCCTGATTGCCTATGTAAATAACGTCCCCGCCGCTTCTGGCGCGTATGCCTTTGCCAGGGTAAATTTCTATGGAGTCAAGCGCGGCGGGTTTAATAAGTTTGGTTTCGCCGTAAGCTTTTATAGCGCGGGCGTAAGTGTCGTCCAGAGTCTGCTCCGCGGTAACGGCCGTCTGCAAAATCAATTCTTTATTTACGCTTTTTACTGGGTAGACGTTGGTAACCTCAAAAATTCCGTTTGTGACGGTGCCGGTTTTATCTAAAAAAATCTGGTCCGCGGTTTTAAAAATTTTAAGCGCGGCGATATTTTGCAAATCAATACCTTCCTTATGCGCGCCGCGCGCCGCGTAATGGCGCGTAAGCGTAACGGCCGCCACAAACGCCGCCGGACACGACAGAGCCGCAAAAAATAAACCCGTCACAAAATATCCGTCCAGCGTCTCAATGCCGTGGGTATAAGCGCCGTACCAGACGTACAACGCGCACGCCAGCAGGCACGGCGGCCAGAAAAATTTCGCGTAAGCGTCCAGCGGGTTATGTATAAGCTGTTTTTTAAGTTCGCTGTTTTTCAACGTATTGACAACGGAATAAATTTCGGTCTGGGACAAAACGCACGACGCTTCAATAAAAATATCCCCCGCCAGATTGACGGTGCCCGCGTAAACGTTTTCCCCTTCGCCTTTTACGGCAGCTATGGCGTTGCCCGTGATAATGCTTTCGTCAACTTCCGTCCTGCCTTTGACTACGAAACCGTCTATGGGCACGCTTTCGCCTTTCTTTATATGAAGCACGTCCCCGACCTTGATTTCAGAGGCAAAAATTTTGCTTTCCTCGTCGCCGCGCACCGCGCGGGCGGATTTAGGCAAAAAATCATGCATTTTGCCCAGGAACGCTTTTGAAATTTCCCTCTGCCTGGCAAAAATGCCGTAAACGTAATTTATAATAGTAATGTTTAAGACGGGCAGCGCGAATAAATTATCAATGCCGCCGAAGTTTTTTACGGGCAAAAAAAGATTTACAAAACTGAACAGCAGCCCGCATATAACCGCCGCGCCCGCGCAAACGTTAAAAGTAAGCCGCAGTTTTTTTACGTCTTTATAAGCGTTGGAAAAAATATGGGAGCCCAGCAGCAGACATGACAGACAAGACAGTATAAAAATGCCAAGCGGCGCGTTGTGATAATACTGCCCCAGCAATATCAGCGCCAGAAACAAAAAAGACAAAATAAAACGCACGCGGTAAGAGCCGACGGACAAAAATTCCGTCCCTCCGCCGTCATGCGTTTGTTTTTCGCTGTTATTCATTGTGAATCAGAAAAACCTGCTGCCGGCGAGCGCTTTCTGGCCCGCCTCGGTTTTAAGCATTTGTATTTTTGCGTTATACCTGTCCGCGTTTGCGGGGTCTATCGTGCGGGCGATAACGTAGTTGGCGGCCGCGGCCACAGTGTCGCTCGCCGCAAAAATGTCGCCCATAAGCTCATAGACCGGCACAAAAGACTGGTCTAATTCTTTGGATTTTAAAAGCTCGGACAGAGAGTCTTCGTAATCCCCGCGTTTAAAATACATTTCGCCCATATAATAGTGGGCAAGCGCGTTGTTGGGGTCCATCTGGACGGCGGTGGAAAAATCATTAAACGCGTCGGCGTACATCTGGTTCATCTTAAGCGCGCGGCCGCGTTCAAGAAAGGCGCGCGCGTAGTTGGGGCGCAGCTGTATGGTTTTTGTAAAATCAAGCGCGGCGTTAAGGTAATCGCCCGTGTCGTAAAAATATAAACCGCGGTTAAAAAAAGCGGCCCAGTTTGTGTCGTTAATCTTGATAGCGCGGTAAAAATCATTATACGCCTTTATGCCTTCCCCCACGTTGTAATAAGCTATGCCGCGGTTGACTATAGCGGTATAATACTGCGGGTTAAGCTTAATAGCTTCATTTAAAAAAATTATGGCGTTATAATAGCGGCCCTGGTCAAGATAAAAAGCGCCGAGGTTGTTTAAAGCCTGCGGGTTGGAAGAATTTATTTCCACCGCCTTAACATAATCCTTTTCCGCGTTTGCAAGAGCGCGCTTTCTATTTTTTATGTCTTTTGCGGCTATGGTTTCATACACCATGCCGCGGTTTGTGTAAGCGCCGAAGTTTTTGGGCGAGTCTTTTATTATTGAACTATAAAGTTTAAGAGCTTCGTTATAAGCGCCCTTTTCGGTGTAATAAAGGGCTTGTTTAAATTTGGCGTTATCATCCCCGCCGCAGCCGAGCAGCAGGCCTGAAATAATAAAAGAGAACGCTATTAACTTTTTCATTTTCCCTCCGAAACTTTTTTTTCAAAAATCATTGCAAAAGCCAGCAGCGCGGCGCCTATGCAGATAAAAGAATCAGCCGCGTTAAAAACCGGCCATACCCTGAAATCTATCATGTCCACTACAAAACCTAAAACTATTCTATCATAAACATTGCCGGCGGCGCCGCCCAAAATAAAACTTACTCCCAAGAGCCCCAGCGGCGGGCGCAGCGCGGATAGTTCTTTCCAAGATTTTACTATAAATATTATGACTATTAACATAACAATCAGCAAAAAAATATTGGCGTTCTGGAACAGGCCGAAAGCCATGCCGGTGTTTTCAACGTACGTCAGATGAAAATATTTAAAAATCGCCACGCCGCCGCGCGGGGCCAGAAGTTCCAGCGTAAGCACCTTTGTAATTCTGTCAACGGCCATGATAATCAAAACAATAATAACGGCCGTTTTGTTGGTAATCAAAAATTGTTTGAGTCTGATAAAAATATTTTTCATAAAAAGCGTCGTATCTTCCAATTTTTTTCCTCTCCCTGTGAGGGAGAGGAATATTCAATCTATTTTTATTCCCTCGGTCTCTAGCACACCCGCGCACCTGGCGCAAATGTCCGCGTGTTTCGCATTAGAGCCTATATCTTCTTTCCACTGCCAGCACCGCGGGCACTTTGCTCCGTGAGCGTGTTCCACGACCACAACCAGCTCGTCCCCGCCCGCGTTAACAATTTCAACTGCGGACACTATGGCTATTTCCGCCCACAACGCTTTATTCTCTTCCAAAAATTTAAGTTCCCGCGCGGAAGAAGTTTTAAAAATAATTTTAGCTTCCAGCGAAGAGCCTATTAAATTCGCCGTCCGCGCATCCTCAAGGGCTTTCAAAACAATCTCGCGCGTTTTTCTTATTTTATTCCACTTATCTTCAAGCGCGGCGTCGCTTCTGACGCTTGCGTTTTTGGGGAACAACGACAGAAAAACGCTTTCCTCCAAATCCGCCCCGCAAGGCAGTTTTTTAAGTTCCTGCCACGCTTCCTCCGTAGTAAAAGAAAGCACCGGCGCAAGAAATTTTAGCAGAGTAAGCATAATTTCATAAAGCGCGTTCTGCGCGCTGCGGCGCGCGGGCGCGTCAGTGCCCGTCGTATACAAACGGTCTTTGGAAGCGTCCAGCATAAAAGAAGACAAATCCAAAATACAGTAATCCAACAGCGCGCGCACTACGGCGCGAAACTCGTATTTTTCATAAGCCGCGTTTACTTCTTTAATAAGCCCGTCAAGGCGGCTTAACATATAGCGGTCCATCTCGGCCAGTTTCTCAGGCGGCAGTTTATGTTTCTTAACGTCAAAATCAAACATGCTGCCCAGCGCGTAACGCAAAGTATTGCGGAGTTTGCGGTAGCTGTCAACGGGGCCCTGCAGAATTTCATCCGAAATTCTGACGTCGTCCTGATAGTCGGACAAACTGACCCACAGGCGCAGAATATCCGCGCCGTATTTATTAAAAACTTCATGCGGCTCCACGGAATTGCCCAGAGATTTGTGCATGGCCCTGCCCTGCTGGTCCAGCACAAAACCGTGCGTCAAAATTTGCTCAAACGGCGCCTTGCCTTCTAACGCCACAGACGGGATTAACGAACTCTGAAACCAGCCCCTGTGCTGGTCGGAACCTTCGGAATAAAGGTCGGCCGGATATTTCAAACCTCTGTCCTGCAGAACGGCGCGCCATGAACAACCCGAGTCCAGCCACACGTCCAAAATATCTTTTTCTTTCCTGAATTTTTTGCCGCCGCATTTGCACGCGTAACCCGCGGGCAGAATATCTTCATTCGGGAAATTAAACCAAAAATCCCCGCCGTGTTTCATGCCCAGTTCTTTTACGCGGTCAAAAAGTTTTTTGTCAACCTGTTCTTTGCCGCAGGACTCGCAGTAAAACACCGTCGCGGGCGTGCCCCAGAAACGCTGGCGCGTCAGACACCAGTCCGGCCGGCCGCGCACCATGCTGCCTATGCGCTCTTTGCCGGCTGGCGGGAAAAATTTAACGCCGTCCACCGCGTCGGAAAGTTTTTTGCGCAGATTATTGTCGTCAATGGACAAAAACCACTGCTCGGTCGCCCTGAAAATCACGGGCTCTTTGCACCGCCAGCAGTGCGGGTAGCTGTGCGTAATATTTTCCTGTTTAATTAAATTGCCCTGCTCTTTAAGCAATTTTACGATTTCTGAATTTGCTTCAAAAATATTGCGGCCGACGCACACGCCGGCATCTGCGGTAAAAACGCCTTTTTCGTCCACCGGGCAAAAGATATCAAGGCCCCATTTTTGTCCCGCGTGGAAATCATCCTCGCCGTGGCCTGGCGCTATGTGCACTATGCCCACGCCAGTGTCCATAGCCACAAAATCAGTCCATATAACGGGGTTTAAAACGCCGGTAAACGGGTGCTTATATTTTAAACCCACAATTTCTTCGCCCAGAAAAGAAACTTCTTTGCTTACGTCAAGCCCGCAGGTTTTCGCAAAAGTTTCCGCCAGCTTTTGGGCGACTATATAATGTTCGTCAGTCTTTTTATCGCGCAACAAAACATAAGTTTCGTCTTTATTTACGGCGGCGGCGCGGTTGGCGGGAATAGTCCACGGCGTGGTCGTCCATACTACGAGGGACGTGCGTTCTTTGCCTTTAAATTTTTCTGCCAGATTAAAGCGCAGATAAATTGAAACGGAAGTTTTATCTTTATATTCCGTCTCCGCGTCCGCAAGCGCGGTTTCGCATTTGGGGCACCAGTAAATTGTTTTTTTGCCGCGGTAAGCAAGGCCGCGCTCAATGAAATCTAAAAACGTCGCTATGACGGTGCCTTCATAGCGCGGGGTCATGGTGCTGTAATAATTTTCCCAGTCGCCCTGTACGCCCAAGCGTATAAAACCGTCGCGCTGTATGCCGATAAATTTGCCGGCAAACTCCCGCGTTTTTTTTCTGAAGGCGGGAACGTCTTCCTCTTTTATGTTTTTCTTCTCAATTTTTAATTCTTTCATCAGCGCGGTTTCAATGGGCAAACCGTGGCAGTCCCAGCCTGGCACGTAAGGGGACCGGAAACCGGCCATAGTGCGGTTTTTGACAATCATATCTTTAACCGTTTTGTCCAGCGCGTGGCCTATGTGGATATGCCCATTGGCGTAAGGCGGCCCGTCGTGCAAAATAAAAACCGGCGCGTTTTTGCGCGCCTCAAGCATTTTTTTATAGAGGTTAATTGATTGCCAGAACTCAACAAGTTTGGGCTCTTTCTGCGCCAAACCGGCCCTCATGGGAAAATCCGTCTTAGGAAGCAGAACGGTGTTTGAATATTTATTTTTATTATTGTCCGCCATTTTAATACTCCGTCAGAGATATATATTCATTATACTAAATTGCTAAAATGTATCTATTGAATGAAAGGAGCGATTATGAAAAGATTAATTATATTATTGTTTGCATTATTTTTATCCGGTCAGATTACTGCAAATGATTCTTTCGGCGAAATTCTGCCCACAGGCGGAATAAACTTCAAAAAACAAGAAAATGTTGAAATGCTGCAAGAAGCGCTTTTTCTTAGTTCAGGAAAAATAGAAGTAAACTATCTTTTCAGAAATACAACAGATAAAGATATAACGGCCAAAGTATTTTTCCCTATGCCCGATATGGCGTGCCTGGGCACATATATGGGCCCCAGGGGTCTTCATAACTTTAAATTCACAACATGGGCAAACGGAGAAGAAATCGCAGTTAAGGAACACTTTAATATATTTACGCAAGATACGGACATAACCAACAAAGTTTCTGACTTGTTCCCCAATTATTATACTCCTCCGCTTCTCAAGAAATTTATTGGCAGAATAAATACTTGGCCTGAAAATATCAGAAGCAAAATTTTACCGGCAGAACAAAAAGAAAATTGTGAGTCAGATAATACAGACTATAATGAGTTTTGCGCACTTAAATGTATTGTAAAAGCATATTTATATTGGGAGCAAACTTTCCCAGCGAATGAAGTTGTACACATAAAGCATACTTATGAGCCTGGTATTGAGGGCTGGCCATTCAATTATGCTTATAAATATATTCTAAAAACGGGAGCTAATTGGCAAGGCCCTATAAAACAATTTAATTCATTGATAAACTATGGCGTAGCCGTTAATGGCAAAGAATATCCGCCGGAATATAATGATTTCATAGTTGAGGATATTAAAAATTTTACTCCCAAAGAAGATTTAAGCATAACCGAGGGCGACCTCAATGCCTATGTGTCTAAAGGCTTTTGCACATACAAAGAAGGCTGTACTTTGTATAGAGAAAAGGAATATCCGCTTTGTCTGATTTTTGAAGATGATAACTCCCTGCCTGAAGTTGATACGCTGGAAGACACCGGAATTTACGCTAAGCCGGATTGGGATAAGAAGATATCTGAATGGATGCTTACCGGATATAAAATGCTGGGAGGATATTTAAAAATAGAAAAGGAATTACCAACAGAACATTCTGATTCCCACCATGAGTTTGCATTTGCAAAAAGTACAAAAAACGAACGAAACCTGCCTTTATGCAGGGATTTTCAAAATCTCCCGCCGCAGTTATATAAAATTGACGGTCCCGCAAACATAAGAGTTGTTCCCAACGGGAAGAAAATAGCTTCCTGGGAAAACGGGACCTACGCGTGGGTAACGGCTGAAATAGGCGATTGGGTTGAAGTAATCCAGGGATCAACTCGCGGCTGGACAAATAAGCAGAATCTCATAAATATATGGGAAAAGTTTGACAATCAGTAAAATTAATTTTTTTAAAATCGGGGCAGAATGAAAGAAAGTCTTATCGTATACAATTACCTCGGCGCGGCGGACTGGGTGGTTTTTTTTGTTATTCTCGCGCTGACTTTCGGCGCGGCGTTTTACGGGCATTGGCTTAAAACCAGAACCGCCGGCGGGCAGTCCTCCGGCGGCGTTTTGGAATATATGCTGATGGGCCGCAAGCTGACGCTGCCTATGTTCGTGGCCACGCTGTCCGCCACGTGGTACGGCGGCATTTTCGGCGTTAATGAAATTACGCATAATTACGGCATTTATAATTTTATAACGCAGGGCGTTTTCTGGTACGCGGCTTATATAATTTTCGCGCTGTTTATCGTAAAAAAAATATCAAAACATAATTCCGTCACGCTGCCTGAACTGGCGGGAACTATGTTCGGCCCGCGCTCCGCAAAGACGGCCGCGTTCTTTACATTTTTCTACATACTGCCGGTCGCTTACGTCTTAAGCGTAGGCATTTTTTTAAATCTGCTTTTCGGCATGAGCGTTTTGAAAGGCATGATGTTGGGCGGGCTGTTTACGTGCATGTATTCCGCGTGGGGCGGTTTCCGCGCCGTGGTATTTTCCGAAATAGTGCAGTTTGTAACCATGTGCGCGGCGGTATTGATTGTGCTGCTGTTTTCTCTGCACGCGTTCGGCGGATATCATTTTTTGCGGGCAAATTTGCCGGCGGGACACTTTTCTCTGACGGGCGGGAATACTTTTTTAAATACAATTATCTGGGGTTTTATTGCGCTGGCAACTTTGGTTGACCCAAGTTTTTACCAGCGCGTTTTTGCGGCGGACAGCACAAAAACGGCGCGCAACGGCGTGCTTATATGCACGCTGGTATGGATATGCTTTGACATTTGCACGACGGCGGGCGCGCTCTACGCGCGCGCGCTGCTGCCAAACGCGGTGCCCGCGCACGCTTACTTTTTATATTCGGTGCAGCTGCTGCCCGCGGGCTTAAAAGGGTTTTTTGCCGCAGGCATTTTGGCGTTGATATTATCCACGGTGGACTCTTTTACTTTCATAGCCGCCAACACGGTAAGTTATGATTTTTTAAGACACAAATTTAAAAACGTGGTTACCGTAAACAGGCTCGCGATGTTCGGCGTAGCCGCGCTTTCAATAGTTTTGGCTTTGCTTATGAACGGCAGTTTTAAAACCATATGGCTGACTCTCGGCTCCTACATGTCCGCCTGTCTGCTTATCCCGCTGCTTTACGGCTACGTGCGGCCGGGCAGAATTTCAGACGGCGTTTTTACATTTTCCGCCATAACTTCCGCCGCTGCCATGACGGTCTGGAGCGCGACCGCGGCGTACCACTTTGAACTTGACGGGTTTTATATAGGTTTGTTAACTAGTATAATTATTTTAACGGTATCTTTATGGAAAAAGCGTTAATAATCTGCAATGGTTCAACGGAACCGGCAAAATTTTTGCGCGCTCAGGCTAAAAATAATTTTGTGCTTTGCGCGGACGGCGGCGCAAACATTGCGGCCGCCGCCGGCGTTACGCCGGACGCGGTTATCGGCGACATGGATTCCGTGACGGCAAAAACGCGCACAAAATTTAAAAAAATACCGTGGCTCAAAATCAGAAACCAGAATAATACGGACTTTGAAAAGGCTTTGGACTTTGTAAAAAAATCCGATATAAAAAAAGCCGTCATAGTCTGCGCCGCGGGCGGCAGACTGGATTTCACTTTAAGCAATTTGCTGGCAACGGCAAGATATCTGCCATATTTTGACATTGTTTTTAAAAGCCGCGCGTGGGAAATTTATCCTATCAATAAAACCAAAAAATTCAGCTGCCGCGCGGGAACGCGCGTGAGCCTGCTGCCGCTTGCCGCGTGCGCGGGCGTAAGCCTGTCGGGTTTGGAATACGCGCTTAAAAATAAAAATTTAACGCCGGCGGACACGCTTACGTTAAGCAACCGCGCGGTAAACAATAATTTTGAAGTCCGTATAAAAAAAGGGTTAATGCTGGTTTATATAGAGGTATAATATAGTATGTGGTTTATAAGGATATTACTTTTAATAATAATTTTTCTGGGCGGCGTTTACATAGGCAACGTCTATATGCCGCAGAGGGACGCGACGACTGCGGTTGCCGTCGCCGTGCCGCCGCTGGAAACTTACGGGACGGATATGTCCGCCTACAATTTTGACGCCGCGCAAAAAACACTGGCCGACATGTATGCGGATATGATGCAGGACCCCGAACACTTTTCCCCCACGGTCTCCGACGCGCGGCTTAAAATTCTGAACATGACGCTCGCTCTTCAAAATTACAATATAACGCGCTCAAAATATGAGGCCGAAATAGCGAAGAACAGAGTAAACGCCCAGCCGTCGCCGGATTATGTTAAAGCGGCCGCGGATTACGCCGCCGCCAAAAAAACTTTTGAAAAATATATGCAGGACCAAAAAGCAAAAGAAGCCGCGCTGATTCC
>JAIRUU010000032.1 GCA_031254225.1 Candidatus Elusimicrobium euhamitermitis | reverse complement strand
GTTTGCTGCAACGCTCTTAATCAAGGGAAAAACCCTAACTCAACATATACCGCGGCATACTGCTGCAACGGTCTTTACGGCGGTTACGGAGCTAATGACGGAGACGGCCGCTGCTGCACCGCGGCGGAACTCAGCGCGGGCAAAAGCTGGGTAAAAGCCAGCAAAAGCTGCCAGGCTCCCGCGGCCACAAAACACTATAAATTCAGCACAATTTATGGCTCCGTAGGCACCGGAACAGTCGCGTCAACGGCGCCGGACTGTTCTTCTAATTCTCCCGCAGATATTACAATCGGCTCCAAATGCACGGCATGGAAAAATACCCTTAAAGCTTGCACGCAGGGGTATACAGAAGGAGCGGTGTGCACTACGTCGCCGGATTGTTATAACAGTGGTCTTATATATACAGATAATGCCAGCGTTCCCACAGGAGGCTGCACTTATACATCTTCCGCTTCCAGCTGCCCCAATTCTTGGACCTGTTATGGCGGTTCCGCAAGTTGTTATCAGAAGCAAGGCACTACTAATACTTGGTGTTGTCCTCAACCCCCGGGCAGCGGCGCAGACTACTGTTTCACAGGAACCTCAAGGCCAATGGATTGCCGACAGTACACCTGCCAGTGCCTTATATCCGGATATGTAACATGCGAATAATTATTTGAAGTAAAGTAAAAAACCGGCGTCTGTAAAAATTACAGACGCCGGCGTTTTTTATCTTCTCAAATTTTTGCTATAATTTATTAAGCGGTGAAAGAAACATGCCGCTTTTTTTAACGGTTGGGTGGCTGAGCGGTCAAAAGCAACGGTCTGTAAAACCGTCGGGCTGCGCCCTTCATAGGTTCGAATCCTATCCCAACCATTCTAATATTGCGTGCTCCTATTTCTGTCCTCTCCCTAAAAGGGAGAGGACACAGGAGAGGGTTTTGAAACACAAATATGCGCCGTAAATTTATTCAAGGCCCACCCCTTCGGGGCCGATAAGGTAAAAAACCAAACTTGGTTTATATCAACGGACATTTACCCCCCGTCTTCACTGCGCTGCGGCGCGGCAGTGCCCTGAACTCTTACGCAACTAATGTATATGGCGCACGTGCTCGCCGAATTCCACAAAAATGCCGCACAGAAAAATTACCGCGCCCGCTATCATATGGCTGTACTTTTCCCAGTTTTTAAAAGGCAGTAATTCTATTCCTTTGTAACCGAAATAAACGGCGACAACCATTGTGGCCATGGTCGTAAAACCAAAAGAGAGCGCTATTAAAATAGTGTACACCGGCACGTTTGTGAGCGCGGGGAACATCATTATCGGCACCCACGCTTCGCACGGCGCGAACAAAAAAAGCATGAATAAAATAAACGGCGTCAGACTTTTTATATCGTCTTTTTTTGTATGAATATGCTCGCAGCAGCTGTGGTTGTGTCTTGCGGCGTTTACGCCGTACAAAAAATAGATGAAGCCGAAAATGATAAGCCCCCACGCCGCTATATTGGCGCGGTAGCCGTCAAAAATTTCTATCTTCGCCGCAGCTATGCCGAAAACAACCGCCAGCAGCGCTATTATTAAAGAGCCGAAAATGTGGCCGGTGCTGCACAAAAAAGTTATAAACATTGTTTTGGGCAAAGACCATTTTCTCGCCTTAGAAATCATTATAAACGGCAGATAATGATTCGGCGCCAGCAGCGTGTGCACGAGCCCCAGGCCCGCCGCGGCGCCTATGACTATCCAATAATCCATAAATACTCCTCTTAATTACTATTATATAAAAAGACGAGGACGGCGGCGTTTTAGAAAATCAGAAATCCAGTTCCAGCACTTTGGCAAACATTATCATCAAATCTCTGACGTGGCGCGTGACGAGGAAATTTTCTCTGACGTGTTTATAGCCCGCAATGCCCAGGCTGCGCCGCAGCGGCGCGTTTTGCAAAAGTTTTTTTATCTGCATGGCGCAGGAGGCGTTGCTTACGGAAATCAGGCCCGTCTGCCCCTCAATAATCTGCAGCGGTATACCGCCGGTCTCGGTCGCCACGACGGGCTTTTTCTTCCACAGCGCTTCGGTAATGGCAAGGCCGAAGCTTTCCCTTATGCTTTTCTGTATGATAATATCCGCGCCGCGCTGCAAAGCGTTGATTTCCAAATCATTGTGCTCAAGCACAATTATATGCGCGTCCGGCACGTTTTGCGCGGCGGCCAGAGTTTCGCGGTAAACTTTGTCCGCGTTAGGGTCGTCGTTGGCGTGCCCGCCGGCAACTACAAGCGTGCAGTCAAAAGAATTTTTTACTTCCTTAAAAACTTCAACGACTCCGACGGGGTCCTTTAAAATATCAAAACGCCCTATCTGCATTATTACCGGCTTGGCGCGGCTTATATTATATTTTTTGAAAACCGCGTCCACGTAATCGTCCGGCAAATCTTTATTTTTGTCTGACAGCGGGTCAATGGAGGGCATTATCGCGTATTTAGGTATGGAAATATCGCCCGAAAAACTGGGAAAAGAAAACGCCGCGGCGTCATATTTTTCAATAAAAGTTTTTAAAAAATTCCAAAGCAGCGCGTCCGGATGCGACACGTCTATGTGGCACCGCCATATGGCTTTTTTATAATTCTTTTTTTCAACGGCCGCAATGGGCTGGTGGTCGTGCACAAAAAGCACGTCGCAGGGCTGCGCAACCTGCGCCTGCACCGAGGGGGAATATCTCAAAAAATTCTGCAAATCTTCCTGCGTTATGTCCACGGCGGGATTGCTTAAACCCTCGTAAAATTTTCTACAGATTTCCAAAAAATTTCTGTCAAGCGTTATATTTATGCGGCGCAGCGAAAAATCAAAATCCGCAAAAAAAGGAATGACTTTATTTAAAAGTTCCGCGACCCCGCCGCCCTGCCGCGCCGTTGTAACGATGTTCGCGCTCCCGCCGCCGAGCAGCGCGCCGAGTTTTTTAATATATTCTATTTCGCTTTCGGAAGTAAATTGTCTGTAATTATCTATTTTCATAAATTTTTGCCAAATCACAGGATATCATATTTAAATGCTCGCGCACCCTGGGCTGCTTTTTTTCAAGCATGGGCAGCAGGCGGCGGCGCACCCAGTTGCGCGTAAAATTTTCCCGCATATTGGTTTCGTCCATGACAAATTTGAGTTTATTAAATTTTATGTAATCTTCAATATCTTTTCTGCGTATGCCCAGGAGCGGACGCACAAGAGTAACAGTTTTGTTCAACGGCCGCCGCGCGGTTATGCCGGCTAATCCTTTTGCTTTTGTGCCGCGAAGAATATTTAATAAAAGCGTTTCGGCGTTATCGTCTGCATGGTGCGCGAGAGCGAGAAAATTAGCGGTTTTCCGGCGGCACGCGGCTTCAAACGCTCTGTAACGCGCTTTGCGGGCGGCGTGTTCCGCGCTCAAATTATATTCGCGCGCGATTTTTTTAACGTCCGCCTGGCAAACAACGCATTCAACGCCAATACTGTCGCAAAATTTTTTTGTAAATATTTCGTCCCTCTTTGCGTTTTTGCGGAGATTGTGGTTAACGTGGCAGGCATAAAGGGCAAACCTGTTT
Source organism: Candidatus Elusimicrobium euhamitermitis (assembly GCA_031254225.1). Lineage (GTDB taxonomy): Bacteria > Elusimicrobiota > Elusimicrobia > Elusimicrobiales > Elusimicrobiaceae > Elusimicrobium > Elusimicrobium euhamitermitis. The sequence goes on along the minus strand of JAIRUU010000032.1, from coordinate 8,142 downwards.
TTTTCTGATAACTTTTTCAAAAAATGCAGCAAAGCAACCGAATCGGCCCCGCCGCTTACGCCCGCCAAAACGCGGTCCCCGCGACGGAAAACCTTGGAATTTTCATTTAACAATTTGGCCCATATTTTGCTGTAAAATTCATTTTTTAACAAAATTATTTTCTCCATATTTTATAGTATAATATAAATATGAAAAGAATTGTTATTGTTGAAGACGACCCGTCAATAGCGGAAATGACGCATATAATGCTGCAGCGCGCAGGCTTTGAGGTGCTGGTCTGCGACAACGGGCGCGAGGCCGTTGACTTTATAAAAAGAGCAAAACCGGACCTTGTCTTGCTTGACGTAATGCTGCCCGGCATGGACGGCAGCGCCATAGCGAAAGAACTCGGCAAAATCCCGGAAACGTCTTTTATTCCCATAGTCGTAACTTCCGCGCTGGAAGAATCAAGACAGCTTTTTACGGGTATTTCCCAGGTCAGGGGGTTTTGTTCCAAACCTTTTACGCTGAAAAAACTGCTTGAAGCCATAAACTCCGCATTAGCATAGCCAAATACTATATTTTTTAACGTTTTTGCTTGTTTCGCCCCAAAATTGTTTTTGAGCGGCGGAATCTGTTTTTGCGCTATATTGCCAGCGCAAAAAAATAAAAATGCAAAAAACCGCAAAATAAGCTAAAATTTACCATAGTCGCTAAAACTTTTGGATTTATACTTGTGTCAAACGATACCATAAAAGAAGATTTAAAAAGCCGCGTTTTGGCCGAAATGGAAACCATTTTCGGCCAAGAGGCGTGCGATATGTGGCTCAAACCGCTGAATCTTTATGTAAGGGGCAAGGAACTGCATATTGATCTTCCCAACAAATTTTGGTCGCACACTATTGCCGACAGGTACGGCGAGGCCGTAAAAGCCGCTCTTGAAATCCTTTCCGGCGAAACGCTTGAAATCGTTTACAACATAAAAGACACTGACGACGGGCTGCCCAAACACAACGAGGTGCGGGACTCCGCGCCCGTTTATACCGCTCCGCGCAACACTTTGCCCAGCCGCATTAACCCGAACTATACTTTTGAAGGTTTTATTGAAGGCCCGTCAAACCGTTTTGCTTTCCGCGCGGCGGAAGCCGTGGTCAAAAAACTCGGCGAGCGGGAAAACAATCCGCTTGTGGTTTACAGCACGCCTGGCCTTGGCAAAACGCACCTTTTACACGCTATAGGCAACCGCATTTTAAAAGAAAACCCGTCGGCTAAAATCCTGTACATGTCGGGCGAGGAATTTGTTTCCGAATATATTGAAAGCCTGCAAAACAGAAATCCTGAATCTTTCCGCAAAAAACACCGCTCCCTTGACTGTTTTTTAATGGACGACATACAGTTTGTCGCGGGCAAAGAATCCAGCGTGCAGGAGTTTTTCTATACTTTTAACGCTCTTTTTGAAAGTAAAAAACAAATAGTTTTAACGTCTGACCGCACGCCGCAGCAGCTGGGCATAGACCCGCGCCTGAGCTCCCGCCTTTTGTCCGGCATAGTAACGGAAATAAAAAGGCCCGACCTGGAAACCAGAATAGCTATTCTGCGCCAGAAACGGGATTCCAGCGGCTTTGACGTGGGGGACGACATTATCGCTTTTATTGCCGAGGGCGTGCAGGCCAGCATACGCGAACTTGAGGGCTGCCTTTTCCGTCTTACCACGTACTGCAATATTCACGGAGTTGTGCCCACAATCCCAATAGCGCGCGAAGTTTTGTCCGATATTATCAGCACGGAAGAAAAAAGGATGCTCATTAACGTCCACTCAATAAAAAAATGCGTGGCAAAACATTTTAAAATAGATATTTCTGATTTTAACTCAAAACGCAAAACGCATTCCATAGCCTGGCCGCGCCAAATAGCAATGTTTCTTTCAACGGAACTTACGGATATGTCGCTGCCGGAAATCGGGCGGGAATTTGAGAGAGACCACAGCACCGTTGTCCACGCAAGGGAAAAAATTAAAGAGGAAATTGAAAAAGACCCTTTTTTCGCGGCGCAGCTTAACCAGATTATCGCTGACATTAAAGCTGTTGACAAGCGCTAATTTTCTGTGGATAACAATTGTTTTTTATCCACAAAACTGTTTTTTACAAAACCGTTGTGGATAATTTGGGTTGTTTGTTGATATTGTTAAACAACTTGTAAAAATTTTTGTATTTGCCGGTCAACAGTATTAACACAATTAACAACACATAATAGTACAAGGAATAATAAGATGAAGATTAATATAACTAAAGAAACTTTTTTGGACGGATTGTCCGTTATTCAGGCGGGAGTGTCTTCAAGGGCGACATTACCCATTCTTCATAATTTTCTTATGGAAACGGAAAACGGCAAAATAAAGCTGATGCGCACTGACATGGAAATGGCGTCCATACATTATATTAACGCTGAAATTGTTGAAGAGGGCTCCATAACAATCCCGTTAAAAGAGCTGACCGACATACTTAAAACCCTTCCCGGCGACAAGGAAGTAAATATAACCGTCGGGGCAGACAACAAAGTACACATAAAATGCGGCAAATCAAAATTCTGGGTCATAGGCACGCCGAAAACCGAATATCCGCTTGTTCCGGAAATCCAGAAAACAAACACGCTGAACCTCAAAATAAAAGATATTTCGGAAATGATTTCCGGCACTATTTTTTCTTCATCCACGCAGGAAACAAGATATGTTTTAAACGGTCTTCTCTGGGTTAAAACGGGCGACAAGCTGGAAATAGTGGCCACAGACGGGCGCCGCCTGGCGCTTGCCGTGAGCGGCATAGATTCGCAGGTCAAAGATTTTAAAATAATTATTCCTACGAAAATATTAAACGAGCTTCTGCGCTTTTTTGCACTGCACAAAAACACCGAAGACGCCGTGGCGTTAAACGTTGCCAGCAACCAGGTAAGCTTTAACATAAAAGAAACAACGTATATTTCAAGGTTAATAGAAGGCAATTTTCCCAATTACGAGCAGGTTGTGCCCAGCAAAAAAACAATGTCTTTTACCGCGGCCAACCAGGAAATTTTCGCGGCGACAAAACGCGCCAGCCTTTGCGCCAGCGATTTGGGCGGCACCGTCAAATATTCTCTTAACAAAAATGTTTTAACAATAACCTCAAGTTCCCAGCGCATGGATTTTTCCGACGAAATTAAAGTTGAATATTCGGGCGAAGTTTTTGATATTTCTTTTAACCCGCAGTACGTGCTTGACGTGTTAAAAAACATACCGTCGGAGCGGGTTGAATTTTCTTTAATAAACTCTGCCCAGCCGGTGCTTATTGAGGGCGTGGGCCAGACAAAATTTAAATATGTAATCATGCCGGTACGTTCATGAATAAGAGCCTGTCAACGCATATTAATAGCCTGCGTTTGCTCAAAAAAGGGCCAAATGCTAGGCGCGGCGACGAAGCAATAGCGGTGACTATTGACAGGAGCCGCAACAACACAGTTGGCCCTTTTTTGAGCAAACCCGTAGGGCAGAGCCGATTTTTAGAAAAATTAAATTTTTTTGCTCCTTACGTAGGCTCCGCTTGTCGGCTACGTGCGTCGCAAAAAAATTTAATTTTTCTAAAAACTCGGCTCTGCGCAGGCTATTAATATGCGTAGACAGGCTCTGGGCGCAAAACCCAGAAAAATATGGAACAGCGCGGCGGACCTTGCGCGCGGCTTTAACCCATTAAACCTTAAACTTAACAGGCTTATGGTGTTAAATTCCGTATGGTCAAAAATTTCCGGCGCAAAAGGGAAATACTGGGTTTTGGACGCGGCCACAAACGATTCAATTTATATTAAAACAAAATCCGCTGCCGCCAAACATGACTTGGCCGGCCGGAGCGCGGAAATTATCAAAGAACTGAACAAATATTTTGATAAACCGTGGATAAAAAAAATAGAAATAATTTAGCAATACGGACAAAATAAATTTAGAAGCGTCTTATACCAAGCGAGGTGTGTATGCCGGAAGAAGTGAAAGAAAAAAAGAATTACGATTCGTCAACCATACAGGTTTTAGAGGGGTTGGAGGCCGTCAGAAAGCGGCCGGCCATGTACATAGGTTCCACGGGGCCCGCGGGTCTTCATCATTTGGTGTATGAAGTGGTAGACAACTCCGTGGACGAAATTTTAGCGGGCGGCGCGACAAAAATTACCGTTACCATTAAAGACGATATGACGTGCAGCGTTGAGGACGACGGCCGCGGCATTCCCGTTGACCCCATGGTCAACGTAAAGGACCCTAAACTCAAAGGCAAAAGCGCGCTTGAAGTTGTTATGACCGTGCTCCACGCGGGCGGCAAATTTGACAGCGGCGCGTACAAAGTGTCCGGCGGTCTGCACGGCGTGGGCGTATCGTGCGTAAACGCTTTGTCGGACTGGCTTGAGGTAACGGTTAATACCGGCGGCAAACAATATTTCCAGCGTTACAGACGCGGCGTGCCGGAAGAAAAAGTCAAACAAACGGGAGTTACCAAAGACCACGGCACCACGGTAACATTTTACGCGGACAAACAAATTTTCGGCGAGCTTGCGTTTTCTTACGACACCATAGCCAACCGTCTGCGCGAGCTTGCGTTTTTAAACGCCGGCGTAAAAATCACGCTTACGGACGAGCGCGGGGATACCGCCAAAACGCACACGTTTTTTTACGAGGGCGGAATTTCGCAGTTCGTCAAATATATTAACGCCAACAAAACGCCGCTTCACGCGGAACCTATTTATATAACAAAAGAAGTTACGGACAATTACGTTTCTTTTGCTATCCAGTATAATGACGGATATTCCGAAAATATTTATTCTTTTGTCAACAATATTAACACCATTGAGGGCGGCACGCATTTGAGCGGTTTCCGCTCCGCGCTGACCCGCGTCATCAACGAATATATTAAAGACAACGCGCTTTTAAAAAACAAGGAAGTGTCCGTTGCCGGCGACGATATGAGGGAAGGTCTTACGACGGTGCTTTCGGTCAAAATTCCGCACCCGCAGTTTGAAGGCCAGACAAAAACCAAACTGGGCAACAGCGAAATAGAAGGCATAGTGCGCTCAATCGTGGGCGACGCGCTGACAACGTTTTTTGAAGAAAACCCCAAGACCGCAAGAGCTATTTGCGAAAAATGCATAAACGCCGCCATAGCGCGCGAAGCCGCCAGAAAAGCGCGTGATTTGACAAGAAGAAAAAGCGCTCTTGAAGGCGGCGGCCTCCCGGGAAAACTTGCCGACTGCCAGGAAAAAAACGCCGAACGCTGCGAGCTTTTTATTGTGGAAGGCAACTCCGCCGGCGGCTCTGCCAAGCAGGGCAGGGACCGCGTTTTTCAGGCTATACTCCCGCTGCGCGGCAAGGTTCTAAACGTTGAAAAAGCGCAGCTTGTTAAAATTTTATCTAACGAGGAAATACGCACGCTGTTCTCCGCGCTAGGCACCGGAGTAGGCGAGGGGGAAGGCGGTTTTGACATTTCCAAACTGCGCTATTACAAAATTATTCTTATGGCCGACGCCGACGTTGACGGCCAGCACATTACCACGCTGCTGCTGACTTTTTTCTACCGCCAGCTGCGCCCGCTCATAGAATCCGGACACGTTTATATAGCGCAGCCGCCGCTGTATAAAATCAAAAAAGGCAAAAACGAACAGTATTTGCAGACGGAAGAGCAGCTTGTAACGTGGCTGTCTAAAGAGGGCATAAATTCCATATCCGTTACAAAATCCGACAAAAAAACGCTTGACGAAAGCCAGTTAAAAGCGCTTCTTAAAATTTTAAAAGAGGCTGAAGATTTGTTGTCCAGGCTGGACGTAAAAAATATTTCGCTTAAAGATTTCCTGGGTTTTGTCAACGCGGGCCAGGTACCGGTTTACCGCGTGCCGCTGCAGAGCGGCGGTTTCAGATATTTTTATACGGACAAAGAATATCAGGATTACGCCAACCAGTATATTTTGGAGCGCAAGGAAATTCTGTCGGGCGAAGGCGCGGACATCAGCATTTTGAACGACGAGGATTTGGCGCCGGAACATCAGAGTCTTTTTGAATTCGGCAAACTGCTTGCCTGCCAAAACAAGTTAAAAGAGTTTGGTTATGACTTAACAAAGTACGCCGAGATTGAACAGGAGGCGGACAAAAAAGTTCCGCTTTTTACCGTCACAAGCGGCAAGACGGACGCTTTTGTTTACAGCCTTAAAGAGCTTTTCAGAACGGTTAAAGAAGCGGGCTCCTCGGGCGCGACGATACAGCGTTACAAGGGTCTGGGCGAAATGAACCCGGAACAGCTTTGGGAAACAACGATGGACCCTGCCAAGCGCAGCCTCATCCGCGTTGCTATTGAAGACGCGGCCGACGCGGAGCAGATTTTTACGACGCTGATGGGCGACAAAGTGGAACCCAGAAGAGCGTTCATAGAATCCCACGCGTTAGAAGTAAAGAATTTGGATATATAGACAGTTTCTGTAAACTAACTTCCCCTTTTAGGGGAAGTCCCCGACGGGGGTAGGGGTAAATGAACACAAACATGTGTCGTAAGACTTATGTTTAAGAGGGAATATCAAACGGCGTTTTATAACATCCAATTACCCCTTTCCCCTTCGGGGGTTTCCCCCTAAAAGGGGGAAATAATATTGGGGGCTCGCCGTGTCGTAACCGTCGTCCGTAAGAAAAATTTCATAGGGATTTGAGTCAATTTTTAATTTTCTTCGGCCCGACCAAGTACTTAAAAGCGGAGCGTACGGCGAGGGCCGAAAAAATAAAAGCGAGGCAAACCTGCCGAGCGTATCAATTAGTGTGTCTTTTGTTTTTTGCGCAGCAAAAAATTGGCCAAATACCAAAGAAATTTTTCAGCAGACAGCCAAGCGAACGAAGCGAGCGAAACAGAATACTGTTTACAAGCGAAGCAGCCGTGTGCCGGAAAACTTGCGGCGGGCCAAGCCCGCCCAAATAAAATAAGTCATGAAACAAATGTGATTTTTATTAAAAATCACACCACTTTTAGGAGCAATAAAATGGCAGACAATACGCAAAACACCCAACCTAACACAGACCTTTTCGGCAACGTCAAACAGCGCGACATCGGCGAGGAAATGAAACGCTCTTACATTGACTACTCAATGAGCGTCATCATGGGCCGCGCTCTGCCCGACGTGAGGGACGGCCTCAAACCCATTCACCGCCGCATTTTATACGGCATGAACGAGATGGGCCTTAAATATAACAAAGCTTTCAAAAAATCCGCGCGCGTGGTCGGCGACGTTATGGGTAAATATCACCCGCACGGGGACGCGGCTATTTATGATTCGCTGGTCCGCATGGCCCAGGATTTCTCTTTAAGAGACACGCTTGTGGACGGGCAGGGAAACTTCGGCTCCGTGGACGGGGACATGGCGGCGGCCATGCGTTATACGGAAGTGCGCCTTGAAAAAATAGCGGACGAAATGCTTAACGACATTGACAAAAATACCGTTAAATTTATTGACAACTACGACGGGTCCATGCAGGAGCCTTCCGTGCTGCCGGCCAAAATGCCCAACCTGCTTGTCAACGGGTCCTCCGGCATTGCCGTCGGCATGGCCACGAATATTCCCACCCATAATTTGGGCGAAGTGTGCGACGGCATTATAAAAGTAATACAAAACCCGGGCATTACGACGAAAGAATTAATGCAGACAGTCAAAGGCCCGGACTTCCCGACGTCTGCCATAATCTGCGGCAAAAAAGGGATTTTTGATTATTTTGAGACGGGCCGCGGCTCCGTCAAAGTGCAGGCGCGGGCGGAAATTGAGGAGGGGGGAAAAGGCGGAAGAAGCGCTATCATCGTCACGGAAATTCCGTACCAGGTCAACAAAACAAATTTAATTGAAACAATTGTCGGGCTGGTAAAAGACAAAAAAGTCACGGATATCGCGGACATACGCGACGAGAGCGACCGCCGCGGCATGCGCCTTGTCATTGAAGTAAAACGCGACGGGGACGCGAGAGTAGTTTTAAACCACCTCTACAAACATACGCAGCTGCAGACCAGCTTCAGCGTCAACATGCTTGCTATCGTTGACGGCCGGCCGCGCATACTTCCGCTCAAAGAAGTAATGAAGTGTTATGTCAAACACAGAAAGGAAGTAATTGTCTCGCGCACAAAATTTGAT
>JAIRUU010000045.1 GCA_031254225.1 Candidatus Elusimicrobium euhamitermitis | reverse complement strand
GTTCGCATAACTAAATATTCCGTATAGGATTTCATACCTTAATAATATAAAATATATTCATGCAAAATAAAATGATGACGTGGACTTTGGTTGCGTTTCTCGCGCTGCTGCTTGCTATTCCGGCGTCATATGCCGTCAAAAAAGCAAAGAATATAGACACGTCCATTCCGCCGGACGTGCTTGCGGGCCTGGGCGCAAACGTGCCCGTCTCTCACGATAGACAGGGCCAGTCCGGCAGCATTGAAATTTTGACCCCGGGCACCCGCAGCACCATGTATGAAAACGCCGGCTCCGCGCTTCTTGTTCCCGTGCGCGCGAATATAAGTACTTTTGCCGAAAAAGATTTCCAGCTCGTTGGCGAAGCGCCGTGGACGCTTTTAAATACCGTCGCCGCCAACATAAACGACCCTGAAATAATACGCTACGTTTTTAACAATAAAACCGTGGTAAACGCTTTTATAAACCGTCCGGACATACAAAAATTACTGGGGGACTCTAAAGCACTTTATAACACCGCGTCCGACGAGTCCGCGCTTGCCGTTTTTTTCGGATACGCGAACATGCGCGCTGCGTTAAACAACCCTAAAGTTATAGATATCGTGGCAAACAGCATGTTAATGGACGCTGTTTTGCAGACTCCGTCCGCGCAATATTTTATAAAAAACCCAAAAACCGGCAACGACGTTATCAATAAAAGCCCTATATTAACGGCGCTGAAAAAAGACGCAAATATATCCGCCGCGCTGAAAAAACACCCGCGCACCTCCGCCGCTGCGCCCACACTTTTGCGCTGAATTTGTTATAATATATTCTCAGTCAAAAAGCTTTCGCGGGCGTGGTTCAATGGTAGAACATAACCTTGCCAAGGTTGAGACGAGGGTTCGATTCCCTTCGCCCGCTAAAATATAGAAAAAGAGCGTCCGGTTTTTAGGACGTTCTTTTTTTATATTTTAGCGGACGCACAGGAGACAAGAACGCTTGCTTCCCCCGTCGGGGGTTTGGGGGGATAAGAATAAAGCTCTTGCACGTCGTCAGCAGCGTAGCTGCGCTGCAAGAGCCCCTTTGTCTTGACAAAGGGTTCTATTCCCTTCGCCCGCTCCATATAAGCCTCTCATTTTTTTGAGGGGCTTTTTTGTTTGCTCCCGACGTAGATTTATGTATCTTGCGTTCTGCCATTGAACCACGCCCGCGAAAAAAGGAATTTGCCGGTTTTGCGAAAAGATGGACAGTTTTGGTCAAAAAGCCAGCTAAGAACTCTTTTAATTCGCGGAAAAGCCGTATTTGGTTAAATACTGGCACGATTGCGGGGATAAATTACATTGTTTCTGCCCATCGGCCTGCCAGCGTAAAACGCCGCCGCCATCCGGACCGTCAACGTGTACCCAGTATCCGCCGGAAACGAACGTAAGCATAGCAAAAATTCTGTAATCTCCCGCGCGAATATAGAAATTCTCTCGTCCCGGAATTGAAAGATTTAATAAATCTAGCGTTTCCCTGTATCCTATAGATTTTTCAGGCTTGCCGTTTTTGGCTAGGTAATCATCCATAGCTTTTGACAGCGTTGTCATGACCGCCACAACATTATCCAACTGCTCCTCTTTCGTCACAGGCGGCTGTGCGGGTTTTACGGGTTCCGATAAAATATTCTCAACACGCGGCTTCTCCGTTGTGGTTGTTACCGCGTTATTATTAACAACCGGCTGCGCAGGCAGCCGTTTTAAAACGTTTTCTTCTGTTTGGTACTTAGGTTTATTATTACTTATATAATACCTCAGCATATCCAAATTATAAAAAAAACTAACTATAATAATCATTGAAAAAATTATTAAAATTTTCTTTTTCAAAGACGTCAGCCTGATTTGCATATTTGAAACGTCGGCCAACTCTTCTATTACCGCGGTGTCTGCGGCCATATCATGCCAAGCTTGTTTGTTCGCCGTGAACAACGCCGTGCACACGCCTATTATTGACTGTATAGAAAGATTCTTAGCGACATTCCTTACAAAAGCACGCCCTAAACTTATTCTTTTTCCGTTTACGTCGCAAATTTTTATTCCCATTATTTTCTTGCCGGGCGTACCCTGCCAGGCGGACGAGTCAAAAAAAGACGGTATGAGCGCCGCTATCAGATTAAATACTAAACCAATGCCAGCGACCAGTAACATCATTAAGAAGAAGCTGTCGCCCATAATAGTGAGAAAAGTTAGAATAGCTAATACCGCTATTATTAATGGAGACGCTACAAAGAAAATAATCAAATATACCACAACCCCAATAACTGCGTCAATCAACAGTGCGACGGCTCTTTTCCAAAACGGCGCGTACATAAAATCCTCCCTCTAGAATATTTACTAAAATATAACATATTTTTTGAAGAATCTGTCGTCTTAGCGGGATATGTTCAATTAATCTTAATAGTTTATTTTTATAATAATAAATAATGTTTAATTGAATTTTCATTAAAAATCCCCGCGGTTATTTAAACCGAGGGGATTTCTTTACCGTCAAAATTGCCGCTTTATTTTTTTATCTCCAGTCTTGGGAACAGCGGGGCGTATTTTTGCACCGGACCCGGGGACAGGCGTTTTTTCATTTCCGCGCCCGTGGCGGGCATGAAAGGAGTTACCCAGTCCGTTACGCGGCGCAGAGTATAAATTAAATCCGTGATAACGGTTTTTGCGGCCGCTTCGTCGGTTTTGGCCAACGCCCACGGTTTTTTATCGTCAATATATCTGTTCATGTTGCCGATTAAGGACCAAACCGCTTCCAAAGCTTTGTCCAGCGCGAGCGCGTCCATGTGACGCTCAATTTCTTTATCAAGCTTGTAGGCTTTTTCAAGCAGTTCGCACTTATAATCACCCGCCGGCAAATCACCGTATTTTGCCGCCATGTTTAACGTGCGGGAAAGCAAATTGCCCAGATCATTTGCCAAATCAGCGTTATAGCGGCGTATGAAAGCGTCCATTGAAAAATCTCCGTCCGCGCCAAAGGGCACCTCGCGGAACAGGAAAAAACGCAGCGGATCAAGGCCGTATTCGTCCGCCACTTTTTTAGGGTCAACAATATTGCCGAGCGTCTTGGACATTTTTTCGCCCTCAACCGTCCACCAGCCGTGCGCGAAAACTTTTTTCGGCAGCGGCACGCCGAGCGCCATTAGCATGGCCGGCCAGATTACCGCGTGAAAACGGTAAATTTCTTTGCCTATGAGGTGCACGTCGGCCGGCCAGACGTCCTCAAAATTTTTAACGCCGGCTTTTTTATTTTCCATCTCAAAAAAAGCTTTGTCTTTGCAGATTTTTGCGCCGAGGCCCGCCGCGCTGACATAGTTTATTAAAGCGTCAAACCAGACGTAAACCGTGTGCGCGGGGTTGCTCAAAACCGGTATCCCCCACGCCACTTTTGTGCGCGTTACGGACAAATCTTTAAGCCCGCTTTTGACAAAATTACTTATCTCCGTGCCTCTGAAAGACGGGCTCAGGAAGTCGGGATTATTCTCATAAAATTTCAGCAGCGCGTCCTGATATTTTGACAGTTTAAAAAAATAAGTTTCTTCTTTAACTTCATTCAGCGGTTTTTTGTGAATGGGGCAGACGAAGCCCGGCGCCTCGGTCTCGTCCATATAAGTCTCGCAGCTGTTGCAGTACATGCCGCTGTAGTGGCCGAGATAAATATCCCCTTTGGCAAGCAAAATTTCAAAAACGGCCTGCACTGTGCCCTCGTGCCTGCGGTCAGTGGTGCGTATGAAATCGTCATATTCAATATTCAAATTTTTCCAGAGGTCTTTGTACGCGGCCGCCACTTTGTCCGCCCATTCTTTGGGGCTCACTCCGGCGGCCTGCGCGGCTTTTTCAATGTTTATTCCGTGCTCGTCCGTGCCGGTCAAAAAATGCACGGGAACGCCGCGGGATTTTTTATAACGGCTGACAATATCGCAAGCCAGCGTCGTATAAGAATGCCCGATATGCGGGTAGGAGTTGACGTAATAAATAGGAGTGGTAATATAAAATTTTTTCATACATTATCCCGTTTAAAAATTTTTTCGTTTACGTCCGCCGTTTCAATTAACGCGGTTTCCAGCACGAGGGACGGCGAAACGTTGCGGCGCACCGCGCGTTTGAAAAATGATATTTTTTCAAGCCTGGTTTTTAAATCTTCTCTCATTTTATCATTTTCGGCTTTGCTCCAAAAATCATGCAGCCCGCGCGCCAAAATATCCAATGCAAGAGACGCTTCCGCCCGCGCGTCCGGCAGCGTTCTGCTCAAATTTGAAACAACCTCGTACGGGAAAGTTTCTTTTGCCGCGTCCGCGCCGGCTATATTTGCAAAAAATTCCGCCGCCTTTATTGCGCGGCTGACAGAGCCGCCGGCTGCGGCCGCCGCACGCGCCGCGGAACTTTCCTCAAAACCCAGACTGCCCAAAATTTGTTTGACGGTATTGTCCGGCAGATTATTGAACTGTAAAGTCTGGCAGCGGGATTTTATCGTCGGCAGCATGGCTTCTTTTTTAGACGTTACCAAAATCCAGATCATGTCCGGCGGCGGCTCTTCAATAAATTTTAAAAGCGCGTTCGCGGCCTCGCTCTGCATACTTTCGGCTTTATCAATAATTATAATTTTGTAACGGCCGAGCACGGCGTGCTGCAGACTGCGGGCGGTTACAATTCTGATTGCGTCCACCACGATGTGCTGCTTTTTTTCCGCGTCTTTAAAAGGCATAGTAGCCTGATACGCTAGGTCAAGAAAAATATAATCCGGATGCACGCCGTTCAAAATACTGCGGCAGTTTTGGCAGACGCCGCAAGAGTCCCCCGTTTTGCGCGCCGCAGCGTCCGTGCAATTCAAAGCCAGCGCAAAATTTTTTGCGGTTTTAGCTTTGCCAGCTCCTTCCGCGCCGCAAAAAAGCATGGCCTGCGGTATTTTGCCCGCTGCCAAATATTTTTTAAGCTGGCTTATTGCTTTATCCTGTCCCAGGATTTCGTTAAACATTATGTTATATTATACTCTTTAGGAAGTTTAGAATCATATAATGCGCCTGCGGCTGACGCTAAAATAATTCCCCCTTTTAGGGGGAAACCCCCGAAGGGGAAATGCCTGCCGCGCCGTAGCGCAGCGTAGGCGGGGGGTAAATAGATGTTATTAAACGCCGTCTGATATTCCATCTTAAACAAAAGTCTTACGGCTCATATTTGTGTATATTTACCCCTACCCCCTCCGGGGACTTCCCCTAAAAGGGGAAGTTATATCTTTTTATTTATATAAATTTAAAACCGCCGGATTTTAGACGCATTATATGACCTTAAACTCCCTCAGATAAGCTAAAACTTTGGCGTGGATTTCTTCTACCGTGTTGTCCGCGTCTATTAAAACCGCGTTGGGGGTTTTTTTGACCAGCTCTTTATAACCCTGCCGCATTTTATTTCTGAACTCGTCCTTTTCAAGCTCAAGCCTGTCGGAAAAAAGATATTCGCCGCGTTTCAAAAAATATTTGTCGGACATTAAAAAGACAAGCGTCAAATCCGGCGTAAGGCCGTTGGTCGCGATATTGTTGGCCGTGTTAATAAGTTCCATATCAATGCCGCGGCCGTAACCCTGGTACGCGCAGGAGGACATTGTGTAACGTTCGCAGATAACTATTTTGCCTTCGGCAAGAGCGGGCACTATTTTTTCTTCCGTGTGTTGCGCGCGGGAAGCTTCGTAGAGTAGAAGCTCGGCGCGGGGAGTGACGCGGTTTGCGGGGTCAAGCAAAATTTTTCTTATGCTTTCGGCCACGGGGGTGCCGCCGGGCTCGCGCGTCAGCAGGACGCTGTAGCCCGCCTCGTGCAGCGATTGACGCAGGAGGTTGGCCTGGGTGCTTTTGCCGCCCCTGTCCGGCCCCTCAAAAACAATAAATTTGCCTGTGGTCATATGGTTGAAAATGTATGTTAATGTGTGATTTTCCAGGAAAATCACATTTATTTCATTCCGCCTTGCGGCGGGTTTGCGCTCCGCGTTCGGTTTCTGTTTCGCTCACTTCGGTCGCTCGGCTGTCTGCTGAAAAATTTCTTCGGTATTTGGCCAATTTTTTGCTGCGCAAAAAATAAAAGACACACTAATTAATACGCTCGGCAGGTTTGCCTCGCTTTTATTTTTTCGGCCCTCGCCGTACGCTCCGCTTTTAAGTACTTGCTCAGGCCGAAGAAAATTAAAATTTCCCTCAAATCCCTGTGAAATTTTTCTTACGGACGACGGTTACGACACGGCGAGCCCCCAATATTATTTCCCCCTTTTAGGGGGAAACCCCCGAAGGGGAAAGGGGTAATTGGATGTTATAAAATTAAGTCCCCCTCCTCCGCTACCCCTCACCCCTACCCCTCTCCCGCAAGGGGCGAGGGGAAGATTATTCTAACTGCATTTGCTGTAACCGCAGTCGTGGCATGTCGGGCCGCTGCATCCGCTTTCAAAACTTATGTTGGATGAAAAACATTTCGGGCAATAGCTCGCCTTGTTCGCGTCCCACAGGTCTAATTTTTGACCGTTGCCTTCAGCCTCGTCCACTTTATTTTTTTGCGTGCCTTTTAAATGCGATTTCAAAGCCACGCTTATGCCGTGCGCTATGGAATCAATATGATTCGCGCCAAACCCCACGGGCCTGTCGCCTTTGACGGAATTAAGATGTTTTAAAACGCCGACGGGGTCCCCGCCCGCCTGCAGATATTTTGACAGCAGAATGCCGACGAGGGACGTCAGCCCGCTGATTTCCGTCCCCAGCGGCGCAATGCTGGTAAACACCTGGTACGGCCCGGCGTCGTCGTAATTAATATGAATATGCAGCGCGCCGTAGCCTGTCTGGATTTCATAATACTGAGAGGAAACGCCGAAAGGCTTTCTCTCTTTCTTGCCTTCTTTGACCGTGCTTTTTGCGGACGAAATATTTAACACCTGATAAGTTTTTGAGCCGTCCCTGTAAATTGTAATGCCTTTGCAGCCCGCTTCGTAGGACATGAGATACGCTTTGCGCACGTCGTCAACCGTGGCGTCGTTGGTCATATTTATCGTCTTAGAAACAGCGTTGTCCGTATGCCGCTGGAAAGCCGCCTGCATTTTTATATGCGCTTCAACGCTGACGTCGTGCGACGTGGGGAACAGACGCTGCACTTCCACGGGTATCTCGGCGATGCCGCGCACGGCTTTATGGTTTTTGTCAACTTTTGTCCAGAGTTCCGCCTCGCTCAAACCGAAATAATTATATTTGGCCGCCACTTCGCGGAACAGCGGGTTGACTTCAAAGAAAACGTCCTTAGCGTCCGGCTCCGCGCCGGCTTTAATAGCTTCCAAAGCCTTCGCGTTGTAGCGTGTGTATGCGATAGCAAAAAACGGCTCAATGCCGCTGCCCTGCAGGCCCGCGGTAATAGCAATGGTGCCGGTCGGCGCGATGGTCGTCCTGGTTGAGTTGCGCGGCTGCGCGCTTTTGCCCAAGAAAAATTTACCGTTTTCGTCATAAACAGAATCTTTGAAATTCGGGAAAACGCCGCGCGTTTTGGCAAGCTCTACGGAAGCTTCCAGCGCGGTGGAGTTGATAAACGTCATAATCTCTTCCGCTTTGGCAAAACCTTCCGGCGCGTCGTAGCCTATACCCATTTTTACCAGCGCCTCGCCCAGCCCCATTACGCCGAGGCCTATGCGGCGGTTCATTTTCGCCATTTTTTCAATTTCAAGAAGCGGGTAGTTGTTTATCTCAATTACGTTGTCCAAAAAGCGCACGCTGTCCCTGACCGTCTGGCCCAGCGCGTCATAATCCATAACGCCGCGCATAATTTCGCCCGTCACAAAACCGGCAATGTTTATTGAGCCCAGATTGCAAGGCTCCCACGGCAGAAGCGGCTGCTCCCCGCACGGGTTTGTGGATTCTATTTCGCCCAGAGCCGGCGTGGGGTTAGACGCGGAATTATTCATTTTGTCCAAAAATATAACGCCCGGGTCGCCGGACTGCCAGGCGCCCATGGTCATATCTTCAAACAATTTTTTGGCGTTTAATTTGCCCGTCGGTTTTTTAGTGTGCGGGTTTATAAGTTCAATGTCTTTATTTTCTTTGACGGCGTCAAAAAAGTTTTTGTCAACCGCGACGGAAATATTAAAATTTTCCATGCAGTTGCCCGCGGATTTCATTTTTATAAAATCTTCAATTTCGGGGTGGTTATAAGGAAGGACGCCCATGTTCGCGCCGCGCCTTGTGCCGCCCTGTTTGACGACGTCAGTCATCTTGTCAAACAGCTGCATGAAAGACAGCGCGCCGCTGGCGACTCCGGAAGTTTTTTTGACTATATCCCCCTTCGGCCTTATTCTGCCGAAGGAAAATCCAGTGCCGCCGCCGGTTTTCTGTATGAGACTCTGCGCCATAAGAGATTTGGCTATGCCCTCAATGCTGTCCGGCACGGGCAAAACATAACAGGCGGAAAGCTGCTGCAGCTCGCGCCCAGCGTTCATCAACGTCGGGGAATTGGGCAAAAATTTAAAGGACGACATTAAATTATAAAAAGTCTGCTCCGCCTTAACGGCCAGTTCTCTGGCAGCGGAATTTGTTTCATAAATATGTTCAAGGTTTTCAAGAAGTTTGTTAAAATTCTTTTCTTTGTCCGCGGATTCCGTAAAATTTTTATGGTAAAGCAGCGTTTTGCCAGCGGGCCCGTCGGCCGGCAGTTCCGTAACGTCCACGCCGTTAAAAACGCCCCATTCTTTTGCCTGCGGCGCGACGATAATTTCAGTCAGCGCGATATTGTGGGCGACGCGGCTTAACCAAAGCTCAACGCTGTCGTCGTTTCTCAGATACTTATCTTTAATAACTTTTTCCTGGTTGGCGGTAAGTTTAACGCGTGAATTTGAAATTAACGGAACCATAACTACCTTCCTTAATATAGACTATATTTTACTGCGGAATTAAATTCTAACAATTTTTGAGGACCATTGTCTTCAGACGGGCTAATGACTGCCGTCCCTCGTGAAAATCCGGGTTTCGGCTTTATTTTTTCTTTTCCACTTGTCTTCTTTAATCTGACGCTCCAAATCTTCCCAAAATCCCTGCGCTTTGAGTATTAAGTCCGCGGTCTCGCGCAGCACGCCGGAGCCGCCTTTTGAATCCGTTATATAGTGGCAGTATTTTTTTGTTTCCGGCCGCGCGTCCGCGGGGCAGACCGCAAGGCCGACAACGGACAAAAGCGGCAAATCTATAATATCGTCGCCTATGTAAGCAACCTGTTCGGGCTCAATATTTTCTTTGTCCAGAATATCTTTAAAAGGTCCTGTTTTATCCAAAAAACCCTGATAAATATATTTCATGCCAAGACCCTTTGCGCGCTGCGCCGTGGTAGAGTGTACGCGGCCGGTAATTATCGCGCTGGGAATGCCCGCGTGGTTTAAAAATAAAGTGCCCAGCCCGTCAATAGCTGCAAAACTCGTAAACTCGTCAATAACGCCGGCGGCGTTGAAAAACATATTGATTTTACCGTCGGTAAGCACGCCGTCAACGTCGGTTATAAGAAATTTAATTTTTTTGGCTCTTTCAATTACAGTGTCCATAATATCAACTTAACAGTTCGCGCCGGAGAATGCCCTTTCGGAAAGAAAAGGAAACTTTTTCACGGTATATTTGTAAGCGTTTTCCATCAAGAAGAGCAGAATAAAAGATTTTATGAACGCGCTGAGCAGGAAAGGAAGAGCAAGATAATAGCATTCAACAAAACCGGCCGTGCTGTGCGGATACCAGGCATACCAGCAGGACAAATTGGTTATTAACCAAAAAACCAAATTACTGTTTACCAGCGCGGCAATTATGTTTCCTTTAGACGTGAACAGATAAATAATAAGCACGGAAATAATTATGCTAAACGCAATTACGGGTTCGTTAATCAGGGCGTAGCCCGCAAGTAGCATAACCATAATTTTTGAAGATAATCCCGCGCGTCTTAGAAACATTGGCAAAGCGATATTAAACATTTTAACTTCCTCCGGTCTTACGTCTGGTTTTGATTTATTTTCAGGCCGCGGGCGCGCTTGCGGCGGCCCGCTTTAACCATATTATCATATTACCCGCGCGGCGCATTACACCAGCGGCGGATACAGCGGGAATTTTTTCAGGAAATTTTTAACCTCTTTGGAAATTTCCGCCAGCTTCGCTTCGTCCGCGTGATTAAGCAGGGCGCGGTCAATAAAATCCGCGATGACGCTCATGTCCGCCTCTTTCATGCCCCTCGTCGTAACCGCGGGCGTGCCTAAGCGCACGCCGCTTGTGACAAACGGCTTTTGCGTGTCATAAGGAATAGTATTTTTATTCGTCGTCATGCCGGCTTTGTCCAAAACTTCCTCGGACAGTTTTCCCGTCAAATTTTTGGAAGTCAGGTCAATGCACATGACGTGGCTGTCCGTGCCGCCGGCCACAAGGCGGTAGCCGCGCTTTTTCATCTGCGCGGCAAGCTCCGCCGCGTTTTTGACGACCTGCGCCTGATAAGCTTTAAACTCAGGCGTCAAAGCTTCGCCGAAGCAGACGGCTTTGGCGGCGATAACGTGCATAAGAGGCCCGCCCTGCACGCCCGGGAAAACGGCGGAGTCTATGGCTTTGGCGTGTTTTGCCTTGCACAAAATTAAACCGCCGCGCGGGCCGCGCAAAGTTTTATGCGTCGTCGTGGTAACCGCGTCCGCGTAAGGGACCGGATTAGGATAAACGCCCGCGGCTATTAAGCCCGCGTAATGCGCCACGTCGCACGCCAGCAGCGCGCCGCAGGAGTCAGCTATTTCGCGCAGTTTTTTCCAGTCAAATTTTCTTGAATAATTTGACGCGCCCGCAAAAATCATTTTAGGTTTATATTCAAGCGCGAGTCTTGCGGCTTCCTCATAATCAATCTCTTCCGTGTCTTTGCGCACGTTCATGGCCACGATTTTATACATTTTGCCGGAGAAGTTAAGCGGGTGCCCGTGCGTCAAATGCCCGCCGTGGGAAAGGTTTAAACCCAGTATCGTGTCCCCGTGGTTTACAAGCGCGAAATAGACGGACATATTAGCCTGCGCGCCGGAGTGCGGCTGCACGTTGGCGTGCTCCGCGCCGAAAAGTTTTTTTGCTCTTTCAACAGCAAGATTTTCAACGATATCCACAAACTCGCAGCCGCCGTAATAGCGTTTGCCGGGATACCCTTCGGCGTATTTATTCGTCATTATGGAGCCCTGCGCTTCCATGACGGACATTGAAGTAAAATTCTCGCTCGCGATAAGTTCAAGTTTCGCGCGCTGGCGGGTTAATTCTTTTTCCACGGCTTCAAACACCGCGGGATCTGTCTGTTTTAACGTTGGATACATTTTTGGCCTCCGGAAATTAACAAAAGAATTTTTTTATTTCGTATAATTATAGAATACAAAATTAAAAAGCGCGTTACAGCAAAAATTTTTTATTTTACGACGAAAAAACCGGTTACAGGAGAGAAAGAAAATGGCAAAAAAGACACAGCGTGATTTTTTAAATCCCAAAGAATTAATAAAACACATAGACATAAAAAAATATAACGTGGTAAACATGGTGGAAGATTTTAACGACATGGCTTATTCCTCCAGGGATTTGGCGCGCGCCGCGAAAATTTACAACATGATGCTGGCCGATAAAAACTGCGCGGTAATTTTGTGTCTTGCGGGCTCCCTCATTTCCGCGGGCCTTAAAAAGCTAGTCGTGGATTTGGTTGAAAATAACATGGTTGACGCTATTTGCTCCACGGGCGCGAACATGATTGACCAGGATTTTTTTGAAGCGCTGGGTTACAAACATTATAAAGGGGACCAGCATTTTGCCGACGATAATCTGCTGCGCGACCTGCATATTGACAGAATTTACGACACCTATATTAACGAAGACGAACTGAAAGTCTGCGACGAAACAATATATAAAATTTTAAACACTCTTGAGCCGCGGCCTTATTCCTCGCGCGAGATTTTATTTGAAATCGGCAAGTGGCTTGAAGCAAGAAATAAAGGCAAAGACAGCATAATTTACGCGTGCTACAAAAAAGGCGTGCCGATATTTGTGCCGGCGTTTGCGGACTGTTCGGCCGGCTTCGGCTTTGTCGCGCACCAGACGGAGAGACCCGCGGCGCACGTCACGCTGGACGGCGCAAAAGATTTTCTTGAACTTACCAAACTCAAAATCAAAGCTAAAGAAACCGGCCTTCTTATGCTCGCCGGCGGCGTACCCAAAAATTTTGTGCAGGACACGGTTGTGGCGGCGGAAATTCTTGGCGCGGAGTCTCCCATGCATAAATACGCCGTGCAGGTTACCGTGGCAGACGAGAGGGACGGCGCGCTTTCCGGCTCAACATTAAAAGAAGCGTCTTCCTGGGGCAAAGTTTCCACGACTTTTGAGCAGATGGTTTACGCCGAATGCACCGTTGCCGCGCCGCTGATAGCCGGCTACGCCTACCATAAAAAAGCATGGAAAGGCAGAAAAGGCTTTAATTTCCAGAAATTTTTACAGGAAGAAGACGCCAAAATACTCAAAGCCAAAAAAGCCGCAAAGAAATAAGTTCACAAGATAATTCCTTATAAAAAACACTAAGCGCATGCTTAGTGTTTTTTTTATTGTTTATTTTTGTATTATATATAAGTTATCGCAATCTAAGCGAAAAAAGAATTATATACATCTTAGTGAAAAGGGAAAACAAAATGGAAAAGACAACCATGAAAGCAATAGCCGCAATACTGTCCCTATCCGTAACCGCAGGCTGTTCCTGCTTTGTAGGAACCAGAGAAAGGGTTACGGTTATGACTAACATTTCAGACGCCGCAATATACGCAAACGGAAGCAAGGTAGGCAACGGCACGGCAAATTTTTACGCCAAGAAAAATAAAAATGTGCAGATTATGGCAAAGGCTGACGGATATGAAACGGCATACCACCAAATTGAATACAGTCTGAGCACAACGGGAATACTTGACATTGTCGGCGCTGTCATATTTTTAATTCCTCTGATAGGCCTTCTCACGCCAGGCGCGCAGACGCTGGATGAAAACAATGTGGCTTTGGATTTGGAGCCGATAAGACCGCAGGCACAAACCAATTAATAAAAAAATTTTAAAAAGCCCCGCGAAAAGCGGGGCTTTTTTGCTATAATATAGTGACTGGTAATGATATGCAGGACGGAGTTTGCTGCTCCGCCGCGCATAAAAAATGCTTCTAGAGAGCAGGTTTTTTAGAAATAGAAAACATGCCCTCTGGGTGTTTATTCGTTACTCGGCAAGAAAATTGTATTGAGAACGCCCGTTGTAAGGGTACTTAAATTAAGGAAGTGTTGAATATGGCCGCTAATGAAAAATTTACTATTTTGTTATCATGCACGCAGTGCAAAAATAAAAATTATTATTTTAACCGCTGCAAGAAAAAAGATTTTAAACTTGAACTGAACAAATTTTGCAAAGCCTGCGGAAAGAAAACGCCGCACAAAGAAGGTAAAGCGAATTAAAACAGCAGCGATGAAACAGCGCAAATAAAACCTATCTTCCCCTTTTAGGGGAAGTCCCCGGAGGGGGTAGGGGTAAATGGCTGTAATATTTCTGTTTAATATATAACGACAAACAACATTTTATTGAACGGCAACATCCAATTACCCCCCGCCTTCGCTGCGCTACTGCGCGGCAGGCATTTCCCCTTACGGGGGATTCCCCCTAAAAGGGGGAATTTTGACTGATATAGGACAGCCATTATGTCGTTAAATTTTTATTTTGCGCGCAGTATAAGCAGGGAAAAGATTTTTCAAGTATTTTGATTTAGTTTTAATTTTCTTTGCCGCAAGGTATACGTTGCGCAAGCTTTGGCCGCAGGCCAAGAAGTATCCGCGGCGGCAAAAAAATTAAAAATAAATCAAAAGACGCCGAAAAATGGGAGCGTCGGTTAACTGGTAAACCACTGGTCTCCAAAACCAGGACTGAAGGTTCAAGTCCTTCCGCTCCTGTATTTTTAACCGCAAAGATTTTTCCCCTCGCCCATTGCGCGGCAGGGGTTGGGGTAAGAGGCAAGCTTTTGGTTCGGGGAGGAAGTTTCCAAAGTTGGGCCGAGTTTTTCCAACTGGAACAGCGCATATTTGTGTACATGACGTGTATAAAACCCTCTCCTGTGTCCTACCCTCACAGGGAGAGGAAAGCAATTCTGAGGACGGAGTACTATAATGAACAAAGTAATAACTTTTTTAAACGAATGTTACGGCGAGCTTAAAAAATCCAAGTGGCTCGGCAGGCAGGAAGTTATAAATTCCACAATCCTGGTAGCGATAGTGGTGGGTCTGGCGGCGCTTTACGTCGGCGCTATTGACTGGATTTTAGCAAAAGGCATAGGCTACTTCCTGAGCAGGGGGGCATAACATGGCCGAGAACAGAGCTTGGTACATTGTCCATACGCAGACCGGCCACGAAGACAAAGTGCGCGAAAAAATCATGCTGCAGGCCGAAACGCATAACTTTAACGACCGTATTTTTCAGGTGCTGGTGCCGACGGAAGACGTCGTGGAAGTCAAACAGAACAAAAAAAT
>JAIRUU010000125.1 GCA_031254225.1 Candidatus Elusimicrobium euhamitermitis | reverse complement strand
ATATAGCCGGCGTTTTGGCAAACGTCAAAGATATTTGCGCCGTCACAAACCAATGGGTAAATTCCTATAAACGCCTTGTGCCGGGTTACGAAGCGCCCGCTTATATTGCCTGGGGCCGCAAAAACAGAAGCACTCTTGTGAGGATACCGCAGGTTAAGACGGGCAAACCGTCCGCCACGCGCATAGAGTGCCGTTTTCCCGATCCGGCGTGCAACCCGTACCTCGCTTTTTCCGTAATGCTGGCCGCGGGTTTGGACGGCATAAAAAGGAATCTCAGCCTGCGCGAGCCGACGGAAGAAAACATTTTCCATATGACGCCCGAGCAGAGAAAAGCGCAGAAAATAGACAGCCTGCCTGGATATTTGGTTGAGGCGGTTAATAATTTGAAAGACAGCGAGGTCGCCCGCGCAGCATTAGGCAAGCACACTTTTGAGAAATTTATAGCAAATAAGTTGATAGAGTGGGAGCAGTACCGCACGCAGATAAGCAGCTACGAGCTGGAAAAATATCTGTCTGTGCTTTAACTTTATTTATGCGCGCAACGAATGCGCGCGTCTTCGCCGCGCGCTTGGCTATAACTTCGCTCAAATCTGGAAGCGGGTGTAACGACGTTGCGTCGCGGCCGCGGCGCTGTTTGGGAACAGCGATTATATATAAATTTTTGTAATATTAAAGGAGAATAAAAGTGAAAAAAATAGTTATTTTAGATTTTGGCGCGCATGAAACGCAGTTTGTCGCGCGCCGTCTCAGAGAAAACGCGGTTTACTGCGAAGTTCTGCCCTGCAATATTAAAATGAGCAAACTTTGGCCCTGCCTTACAAACGCGGCCGGTATAATTTTGGCGCATCCCGCCAGCGGCAAAAACGCGCCGGATTTTGATAAAAAAATATTGGAAATAAAACTCCCATTTCTGACCGTATATTTTGACGATAAAAAACGCGCGGGCAGGAACGTGGTATGCCTGCCGGACATGCAGTCCAAAACTGCCGCGGCGGCGCTGACGAATTTCGCGCGCAAAATCTGCGGCATTAAAGACCAGTGGACCGGCAAAGAAATTATGGCTGCCTGCATAGCGGAAGCCGCGGAGCAGGTCGGCAAAGACGGGCGCATAATATGCGCGCTCAGCGGCGGCGTGGATTCCACCGTCGTGGCCGCGCTGCTTGCAAAAGCCGTCGGCAAACGCCTGAGCTGCATTTTTGTTGACACGGGGCTTTTAAGGCTGGGCGACAAAGAGCGCGTCGTAAAAACCGCAAAAAAATTAAATTTCAGTTTAAAAATAGTTGAGGCCGAGGATATGTTCCTCTCTCGTCTGCAGGGCGTGGACGACCCCGAGCAGAAAAGAAAAATTATCGGCGCAACTTTCATAGAAGTTTTTGAGAAAGAAGCCAAACAATTTAAGAACGCGCAGTTTCTGGCGCAGGGCACTATTTACCCTGATATCGTTGAGTCGCTCTCGCCCAAAGGCCACGTTATCAAATCACACCACAACGTCGGCGGCCTGCCGGAGAGAATGAATTTGAAACTCGTTGAGCCGGTTAAGTTTTTGTTTAAAGACGAAGTTCGCATTTTGGGCCGCGTGCTCGGGCTTGACGAGGAAATTCTTACGCTGCACCCGTGCCCGGGCCCCGCGCTCGGCGTGCGCCAGCTGGGCGCGCTTACCAAACATGATTTGGATATTCTGCGCGAAGCTGATTTAATCGTGCGCGAAGAACTTACCGCCGCGGGCTGGTACAAAAAATGCTGGCAGGCTTTTGCTGTTCTGCTGCCCATACGTTCCACGGGCGTTAAAAACGGCAAACGCACTTTTGAAAAACCGGTCTGCGTGCGCGTTATAAACAGCGTTGACGCGATGACCGCGCAGTGGACGCATGTGCCTTTTGAAATTCTTGAAAAAATATCTTCAAGGATTACCTCGGAAGTCTCCGGCGTTAACCGCGTGGTTTACGATATTACCTCCAAACCGCCGGCGACAATAGAGTGGGAATAGCGGTTTTAACGATAAAAAAGCGGCGGAATCCCCGCCGCTTTTTTTATTCCCGAAAACCGCTAAAATGATATAATTATAAAAATATCTATTCTTCCTCCCCCGAGAGGTGGAGGGTTTAGCACAGAAAAATAAAATTCCCCCTTTTAGGGGGAAACCCCCGAAGGGGAAATGCCTGCCGCACCGTAGCGCAGCGTAGGCGGGGGGTAAATGGATGTTATAAAATAAAGTAATTTACATTTTTGCGCCGAGTTTTTACAACAGGACAACACATATTTGTATGCATTTTGTGTATAAAACCCCCGCTCCCTCTCGGGGAGAGGAAAAAAATTTGAGGACGGAGTATTAATTCATGGAAGACACTATAAAATTTCTGACGCGCGGCTGCGTGGACGTTATTAATAAAGAAGAACTTGCCAAAAAGCTGGAAAAAGGCAAACCGCTGCGCGTAAAACTGGGCGTTGACCCGACGACGGCCGACCTCCACCTCGGCCACAGCGTGGTGCTTTCAAAGCTGCGGCATTTTCAGGAAAAAGGCCACACTGTCTGTCTCGTAATAGGCGATTTTACGGCCAGCGTGGGCGACCCCAGCGGCCGCAATTCCACCCGCCCCGTCCTTTCCCGCGAAGAAATTTTAAAAAACGCAAAAACTTATACAGACCAGGTTTTCAAAGTGCTTGACGAAAGCAAAACCGAAATCAGTTTTAACTCCTCCTGGCTGGATCCTTTTGTGCAGGGCAAAGATTTTTTGACTACGCTCAGCAAAATTACCGTAGCGCAGACGCTTGAGCGCGAGGATTTTAAAAAACGCATGGATGCCGGCACGCCGATAAGCATGCTGGAAGTTCTTTACAGCATTTTTCAGGGTTTTGATTCCGTCGCGTTAAAAGCCGACGTGGAGTTTGGCGGCACAGACCAGCTTTTCAACCTCATCATGGGCCGCAACATGCAGAAAATAAAAGGGCAGGAACCGCAGATTGTCATGACCGTGCCGCTGCTTGTGGGTTTGGATGGCGTTAAAAAAATGTCAAAAAGTTACGGCAATTACGTCGGGCTGACTGACGCGCCCAATGAAATGTTCGGCAAGCTTATGTCAATATCGGACGAGGTTATGTACGTTTACTACGAACTTCTTACGTCTGAGGATATGGACAAAGTCAAAGCCGCGCATCCGCTTGAAGCCAAAAAAACGCTGGCCGGCATTATCGTAACGCGCTTTCACGACGCGCAGGCCGCGCAAAAAGCCAGGGAAAATTTTGAAAACGTGTTTTCCAAAAAAGAACTGCCGGACGATATTAAAGAATTTAAAATCACGGCGGGCCAGACGGTTTCCTCCGTGCTGGTCGCGGGCGGAGCGGCGTCAGGCAAAAACAAAGCTTTCGCGCTCATTGACCAGGGCAGCGTAAAAATTGACGGCAAAAAAATTGAGAAGGACTGCCCCGTTGATTTTGCGGCCCCGTCTGCTGTATTACAGGCCGGCCGCAGACATTTTTTAAAACTTGTCAAATGAAAAAAAAATATAAACTGCTCATCTCAATCTGCGTTGCCGCAATCATCGCGGCCGCGCTGGTTTACGCCGTAAAATCATATTATTTTGACAAAGGCCCGCAGGTAATTTTCCAGATTCAGGACGGCGCGACCGGCGCGCAGGTGGCGCGGGACCTTAAGGCGCAGGGCATAATAAAAAGCGAATTTTTGTTTAAAGCGGTATTAAAATTATTCGGCAATTCAAAAAAACTGCGGTCCGGCTCTTTTGACCTTAATTTAAATATGCCGGCAGAGCAGGTTATAGGTTGCGTTTCCAGCGGCTCGTGCATACATCTTGAAAAGGTTACCGTCGTGGAAGGCTGGCGCGCGGAAGAGATTGCCATGGCGCTTGAAGACAAAGGCGTGTGCGATAATATGGAATTTACTGCGCTTGCCAAAAACCGCGAGGGTTACCTTTACCCGTCCACCTACATGCTGCCGCGCGGCATGCCGCCGCAGAAAGTCATTGACATTATGACCGGCGAGTTTGACAAGCGCGTGCGCCCGCTTTTAAAGTCCGAGTTTATGAAAAATCTGACGGAACAGGGCGTAATCACGCTAGCGTCAATAGTTGAGCGGGAGGCCGTCAGCCCGCAGGAGCGCCCGCTTATCGCCGCCGTATATTTAAACCGTTTAAAAATAAACCAGCGGCTTGAAGCGGACCCTACGGTGCAGTACGCCCTCGGTTACACGGGCAGGGAAAACAGGTTTTGGAAACGCGGGCTTACTTACAATGATTTAAAAACGGATTCGCCTTACAACACTTACGTTAACGCGGGCCTGCCGCCCGGGCCGATATGCAGCCCGGGGCTGGAATCCGTTTACGCCGTCCTTCACCCCGAAGCGGATTTTGACGCGCTTTATTTTGTGGCGGAAAAAGACGGCGCTAACCACGTCTTCAGCCGCACGTTTAAGGAACACAAAGAAAATATAAGCCGCATCAGAGGAAAATAAATTATGACCAAACTGATTAATACTTATATGGGCGACGGGGAAGTGCATATTGTGCACGCGCCCACTGGTTCCGTTATTATGACCGACCTGCCGCCGGACAACGGCGGCAAAGGCCGCACGTTTTCAGCCACTGATTTGCTGGCGGCCGCGCTGTCCGCGTGTATCTTGAGCATTATGGGTAAAATGGCCGCCGCGCGCGGCGATAATTTGGAAGGCCTTAAACTGGAAAT
>JAIRUU010000092.1 GCA_031254225.1 Candidatus Elusimicrobium euhamitermitis | reverse complement strand
GAGAAGTAAAAAAATGGAAATTTACAAAAAAGGAGTGCGGCCCTTTGGGTTGAGTCAATTTTCATAAATTTTACATTTTTTTTGCTGGGACATAGCTCAATGCTATGCCCGCATGCAAAAGAAAAAGTAAAATTTATGAAAATTGACTCAACGCAGGCGTTTTAACAGCGTCAAAGCGCCCTAGGTTTTTTATGAATAAAAAAATATTAATAATTGTTATGGCGGCTTTTTTAACCGTTTCAGCTTTTTGTCAGGACCGTATCAGGACGCGCGGCAAAGAGTCGGGCATGATGCTTGACCTTTCAAAGTTTTCTATGGGCACCATGAACAAAGTGGAAGATAAAAAACAATATCTTTCCACCATACAGCTTGAAAAACAGAGAATACAAAATTATACTCTCGGCATAGTTTATGAAAACGCTTTTTTGTTTTACAGAAGAGGGGATTTTCAGAGAGCGCAGGAGCTGGCGGAATCTATTTTGGCGGTGGACCCGGAATTTAAAAACGCCCGCACTCTCGCCGACCAGGCGCACCGCATGGGCACCTACGGCACCGTAAGCGAAGCGGAAATTATTTCAGCCAAAAAGACCGACGGGCAGACTTTATATTCGTCCGGCAGACTTATAGAAGCGCAGCGCAAATACCAGGAAGTTCTTGCCATACGCCCGACGGACCAGGAAGCCAGGAACCAGATTGCCAAAATTGACAAAGAAATAGCCACGGAGTATGACCGCCGCGGCGACTCCGCTTATTCCCAGCAGGATTATAATAAAGCTCTGGACCAGTGGTATAACGCGCTGCTTATAAGGAAAGATGACGGCGCGCTCGTCTCAAAAATCACAAAGGCGGAAAAACAGGTTAAGGACGCGGACCTGCAGGCCGCCATGAAAGACGGCGTGGAAAATTATACAAACGGAAAGCTTCTCGCGTCGTACGATTCTTTCCAGAAAGCTTTAAAAATACAGCCGGGCGAACCTAAAGCGGCCAAATTTTCCGCGCAGCTCAGGACTGAAATAGGGCAGGGTTACGTCAGTTCCGGCAATAAAGCTTATTCCGCGGGGCGTTATGACAATGCCGTGGCCAACTGGCAGGAAGCCAAAAACTGGGGTTATGACAGCGGCACGCTTGACGCCGCAATAAAGAAAGCGCGCGCGGCCAAAAATGCGCCCCCGCCGTCAACGACAAAAACGACTTCATCGTCCTCTTCCGCCGCAGGCAGCGGCAGCGAAGGATACGGCGCGGGTTTTACGCCGCCCACTGAGCAGGCTACTTTCCAGACAACGCTGCCGACGGTTGATTCCGGCCGCGTGTCGGAGGAGAACAAACGCCTTTCGCAGGAAGCTTACCAGAGAGGCATAAAAGCTTTTAACGACGAAGATTATGAAACCGCCCGTAAAGAGTGGACCAGCGCCAAACAGCTTGACCCGGGCAACACCGAGGCGGAGCAGGGTCTTAGACGCGTGCAGGAGATTTTAGAGTGGAGGTAGGGCGTGTTGACGCCGTTAAAACGTCTGCGCCGCTATCATTTTTTCGTAAATTTCCATTTTTTTACGACGATGATAGCCCTGCCCTATCTTAGGAGTAAAAAAATGGAAATTTACAAAAAAGGAGTGCGGCCCTTTGGGTTGAGCCCGAAGGGATCAACGCAGGCGCTTTAACGGCGTCAACACGCCCTATAATGAGGCTCAGCTTAAAATGGTTTGTGGCTTACGCGGCGACGGCGCTTTACGTAGCTATAGTCGGCGGCATATTTTTCTTTAATAACTATGTTTTTATCTTCGGCGAAAAACTTCAGCAGGAAATAGCGGAAGAAGTGCGCGCCCGCGTGCCGGTCATGGTCACGGCGCTGGCGGCCAATAGACCGCAGGTAACTTTCAGCGAAACCGAAATGATGAACAACTGGGTCCGCTCCGACGACAGAATACAGAGCATTATATATTTGAACAGAAACGCGTCCATACGCTGGCATAAAACGGGGGATTATATCGGCAAAAGTTACGACGACGCCCGCGCCGAAGACGTGTTTGCGACAAACGCCGTCGCCCAGACTTATATGAAGCAGATGCCAAAGGTCGTCATGTACGGCAGCGGCATGTATTATGATATGGCTTTTCCGCTTCGCGGCGCGCAGGACGAAGTTGTGGGCATAGTTAACCTGCAGATTTCGCGCCAGTCCGCCAAAGAGCTTATAGCCAGGGCTATGGTGGGTTACGCGGTCAGCTGCATAGTAGTGTTTATTATCATGGGCATAATTTTATACATATTTATTTATGTTAAAGTAGTCAGCCCGCTTAACGGACTGTCAAACGCGGTGGATTCAATTTCGCTTAAAGACTTAAAGCTTAATTATAAAGAACGCAACGACGAAATAGGCGGCGTGGCGGAGTCAGTGTCGGGGTTTTTGTCGCGCGTTAAAAAAGAATTTAAAGGCATGGAAGCGCAGTCCAAAAAGAAAGAGGAAACCGAGCAGCTTTGGTGGAAGGCTCTGCTCGCGGTGGCAATATCAAAAGGCTCGCGCGCCGTCGTAGTGGACAGCGACAACAATATTATGTTTGCCAACTTTGAGATAAACGTTAAAAAGGACGGCCCGCTGCATTTGCTGGATATTTTTGACGGCCAGCAGTCCGAAGTTATTACTATAATAGGCAAAGCCATGGACACGCCGGGCAAAGTTTTTAAAGGCGAGACTTCCGTCGGGGACACCAAATACGTGATTAAAGCCGTTCAGCTGCCCGCGCAGGACGGGGAACTGAGAACAATGATAGTCCTTGAGCCAGAGAAATAAAAAAGGTAATATAGTGGAAAGTAGATTTAGGAGAAAATTATGAGAATAGAAATTAAAAAAATAAGTATAGTGTCGCTGCTTACTTCCGCGTTTCCGGTAGGAGTTTTTATAATAATGATTATAAGCAGCCTGTCCGCTATTTTTACGCCGTCAGACAGCCCGTTTTTTAACGTTCTTATGCAGGCCGTTTTTATAGCTATAGTAAGAACTTTAATAATCATGATATGCGCGGTAATAGGCGCTTTTGTTTATAATTTTCTATGCTCCGTCGGAATGAAAGGCCTGAAACTGGATTTGGAAGACGTAAAATAACAGGAGAGTTGAAATGAAAAAGTTAAGTTTATTAATAGCCGTTGCGGCGGTAATTGCGCTGGCGTCCGGCTGCTGCAAATGTGGTAAAGAAGAAGCAAAGGGGAAACCCGTAACGTTTGACATGGTAATTGTTGAAACGTCCGCCGCGCCCGGTACCGGCGTGGAAGACGCGGGGCTTACGCAGGGGCTTACGCAATTTATACAGAAAACGTTTCCGGACGCAAAAGCGAATGTGCAGAAAATTGACGCGGCCGTCGCTAAAGGCAAACCGGAATTTTCAGGCCTTGACATGAGCTATATGCCGCTTTACCTCATCAAAAAATCTGACGATATGATGAAAGCGTTCGCGGATCCTTTAAAAGCGGGGTATGTCCAAACCGTCGGGGATTATTTAGTTTTTGCAAAACAGACCCGTCAGGGTTTGTACGTGGACAAACCGGTGCAGCAAAACCAGCTTGACCTTTTTGTAATGTCAATGTGCCCGTACGGCGTTATGGCCGAAAATAAAATTATTGAGGCCAAAAACCAGAAAAAGTTTCCCGCGGACGCTAAAGTCAAAGTGCACTTTATCGTAACCGATACCGGAAACGGAACGTTCCAGAGTCTCCACGGTCCGAACGAAGTGGAAGAGGACATACGTCAGGCTATTATACAGGAAAAATTTCCCGCGAAATTCTGGAAATATCTTGAAGAAAGAAATA
This sequence comes from Candidatus Elusimicrobium euhamitermitis, assembly GCA_031254225.1. Classification (GTDB taxonomy): domain Bacteria; phylum Elusimicrobiota; class Elusimicrobia; order Elusimicrobiales; family Elusimicrobiaceae; genus Elusimicrobium; species Elusimicrobium euhamitermitis. Next base: position 7,828 of record JAIRUU010000092.1, on the reverse strand, counting down.
AAGATATGAACGCCAGCTGGGAAACCGCCGCCAAAAAAGCCGGCATTGACGCGGCTGTGGTAAAAAGCAACCGGAAACTCGGCCTTGAACTTCTTCAGAAAGACGCTGTTTATTCCCAGCAGTTCGGCGTAAACGCGTCCCCGACGATAGTCTGGCAGGGCCAGTCTGTCATGGATTTTGGCTCGCTTGCCGCAAAAGTTAAGGGTTTTGAGTTTTTTGGCCAGCCCTCTTCCGCGCCGGCTCCCGCGGGCGGCTGCGGAGCTTAAGCGTAGGTTTTTAAAAATAAAAAAAGGCCCTGCTGGACAGCAGGGCCTTTTTTTTATTTGCCGCCTTCGGGCGGCGCGCTCCGCGTTCCTTCTATTTCGCTCCCGCTGGTCGCTTAGCAGGGAATTAAAAATTTCTTCGGCTTTTGGACGCTTTTCAATTTTTCCGGCCCTCGCCGTACGCTTCGCCTCAAGTACTTGCTCAGGCCGGAGAAAATTGAAAATCATCTCAAAATCCTGTGAAATTTTTCTTACGGACGACGGAACGGCGGATAAGACACTGCGGCATTTTATGCCTTTCCCCTCGCCCTTTGCGGGAGAGAGATAAGCGTCAGCAGGGGGAAAAATTATAAAATATAGTATGGAAAAAGTTTTTATTATAAGCCTCGGCTGCAGCAAAAATCTTACCGACGCGGAAGAAATGCTCGGTATTTTGGCGCATAAAAAATTTACCGTTGTTCCGTCGGAAAAAGACGCCGGCGTAATTTTAATTAACACATGCGCTTTCATAAAATCCGCGCGGCTTGAAGCTTGCAGAGAGATTAAACGCGCTGCCCGCCTGAAAGCAAAAGGCTTAATAAAAAAAATAATAGTTTCCGGCTGCCTGACGCAGAAAGAAGGGGAAATACTGCCGCGCGAATATCCGGCGGTGGACGCGTTTATCGGCCTCACGGAAATATCTAAAATTGACCAAATCATAAAAACGCCCGCGCACTGTTTTAACCCGCCGCCGCGCATGCTTAAAGCGCCAAAATATAAAATGCGGCTTACCGCGCCGCACAGCGCCTATTTGAAAGTATCCGACGGCTGCAACAATTGCTGCGCGTACTGCACCATCCCGTCCATACGCGGCCGTTTCCGTTCAAAACAGGTTAAAGATATTGTCGCGGAAGCCCGCGCACTGGCTGGCGGCGGCGCAAAAGAAATTTCCCTCATAGCGCAGGACACAACCGCGTACGGGCAGGATATTTACGGCGGGCCGTCGCTCGTCAAATTACTGCGCGAGCTTGTAAAAATAAAAACCGTAAAATGGTGGCGCATAATGTACGCCTATCCCGAAAACGTGACGGAAGATTTGCTTGAATTTATCTCAAAACATAAAACCGTCGCGCGCTATATTGACATGCCGCTGCAGCATATCTCGGACGGTATTTTAAAAGTCATGAACAGGAGAAGCGACTCATCGGAAATCAGGCAAAAAATAGCAATGATACGCCGTTACGTCCCGGACATGGGGCTGCGCACAAATTTTATAGCCGGCTTCCCGGGCGAGACCGAAGAAGATTTTGAAAAACTTAAAAAATTTATCGCGGAAATAAAATTTAATAACGTGGGTATTTTTGCTTACAGCAAAGAAGACGGCACCGCGGCCGCCAAGATGAAAAACCAAGTCCCGCAAAAAATAAAACTTGCCCGCGTCGCGGAACTTACCGCCGCGCAAAGCCGCGTAGTGGACGGTATTAACAAAAAACTGAAAAATAAAATTATCAGCGTAATGCTTGACGCGCCGGAGTTCGGCCGCATGGAGTGCGACGCGCCGGACATTGACGGCCGCGTCCGCCTGCTCGGCGGCAAAAAATATAACCCTGGCGATATTGTAAAAGCCAAAATAATTTCCGCCGAAGGCTATCTCCGTACCGCTAAAATTTTGCGGTAATTTCCAGCCCGAAGTTAAACTGCGACGTATCTTTCCCGCCGTTATAAACGGGTACGCTTCCCCAGGAATATCTGGCTTCCGGCCTGACGTAAAACCATTTAACGGGTTTATAAGTTACATTCGCCGTCAGTCCGTAACGATTTTTATTTTCGTCATAATGGCGCGCCCACTCCGCGCGGAGGCCGGCCGCAAATTTTTCACTTATATCATAAACCGCGTATTCGTTAAAACCGTAAATATTATAACAGGAATCCGTGCCGGAGGACGATTTGTCGTCATGATTATAAAACACTTCCGTTGCAAGTTTTAAAACACCGGCGGGTTTAAACTCAAAAATCAGATTGTGCAAATAAACGAACGTATCCTCCGGCGCAAACAAGCGCTTGCCGCGGCCGATGGCGCCGCCGTATCTGCCGGCGATGAAGGCGTAATAGAGATAAGAATTATCGCTTAAATTATAATTTGCCGCGCCTGAAAAAAAGTAATCTTTATAAAGATTTTCAAAACCGCTGTCCAGCCCGTAATAAGCGGCGGCGGCAAAGTCAAAAAGGCCGTAACTTTTTTCAAGCATCGCGCCGGTGCCGGAAGACGGAACAGTCAGCATTGTATAAAAAGTTTTGGAATAAAAATCATTGCGCGGCGCGTCCACTTCTTCATAACCTATCAGCGGAAAAAAGCGGCCGGCCGCAAGTTTCCATTTATAATAAGAAATTTCGGCGTACAGCTGCGGCAGCGCAAGCCCGTAAACGCCCGGGCCCAGCCGTCCGCCGCGCATAAAATTGGCGTCCTCGTATTTTTTTACGCCGCCGCCCGCCCGCGTATAACTGCTGTTGAACGGCACGGCGTAAAACGCGTCAACGCCGTAAAAAGCGTCAAAGCGGAAACCGCAGTCAAATTCATTTGTTTCTGTCTTCGCCTCTCTTCCGAACCAAAGCCACGCCTGATTGACGTTAAAATCCGGATTGGGCGAGAGCCCCAAATCCCCGTTGCCTTCCGCGCCGCGGGCGCCGTGGTTATTGGAAAAAAGCCCTGCCTGTATGTGTGCGCCGAAATCTATGAAGCCCAGTTTATAGCCTTCCTGCGCGCAAACCGGCGCGGCCGCCAGCAGCAGAATCAAATATAAACTTTTTATTTTTGACATATTTAGAGTTTAACAAAAACGGACAAATAAAAATCCCCCGTTTTGAGAAACGGAGGATTAAAAACGGAAAAAAGCTTACCTTGCCGCTGTTCTGAAGAAATTGCCTCTTACGGAAACCATTTGCGGTTTGCCGGTCATTTTGTCGGCGTTAAGAACAATGTCTTTTGAGTTCAGCGCGTAAGCGCCCGTCGTAGAGCCAAAAATGTCGCCTGTCTTGAGCACGCCCAGATTACCGTGGTTATTTATCTGCACTTCAAGTTTTACGCTGCCGTCAACTTCGCCCACCAGCAGGTCTTTGGAGCCTATCTGGAACTGCAGCGGGAAAACAGGGTTGATAACGCGTTTTATAGCTATGGGCACGTCGGCCTCGTTCTTAACTATAATGGAGCAGGTATTGTTCTGCGCCTGAGCGGCGGAAAGCAGCCTTTCGGGCACGGTTACGGTGCCGGAAAGAGAAAATTTATTCTCAACGGTTTTATTATAATAGGTGTAAGCGCAAAAAACCAAAGCGCCTAAAACTATAAGTGTAAGAAAGTTTTTCATGTTTTTATATCCCGCAATTTACAGACTTATACGACTTTATTTTACAGCCGGCGCCCAGACGTTGGACGCGTAAACCCAGCCTTGGCAGACGGGATCTCCGGTTTTCTCCGGCCAGTCGGAAACTTTATACCAGCCGTTGCTCTTTGATAAAAATTTCATGGCGTACCCTTTTTCCACCGTGCAGGCAACTTCCCCGCCGGAGGAAGCTGTTTTGCGCACGTTCAAATCAGACTTTGCCGAAACGCCTTTTGTTTTGCTTAGCGACGTATAATAAATCCAGCCGGTATGCCCCGCAAAATCTTTTATCTGCACCCACTTTTTGTCTTTGCTGACGGCGGTCATGGCTACCGGCGTAAATTTCCAGGCTTTCCATTTTACCGCGCATTTGCTGCCTGCGCAGGAACGCACTTTGGCTTCGGTCACTCCTATGCTCGCGTATTTTGCCGCAAATGCGGGCGCGGAGGTCAGGGCTAAAAAAATGATAACTGACAATAATCTCTTCATCGGCTTCCCCTTATTACTAAGTATAATGAAACTTACCATAATTACAATATACAAAAATGATATCAAATTTTCACGAATATTTTAAAGCCAACAGGAATAAATACCTGCTCAGCCTGTTTATAAAGCGCAAAATATCCGGGTCCCGCAGCGGCAGCTCTGTTATATAAGTTTCCGCCAGGCGGCATTTTGCGCGGGCAATGTGGAGGGCGGCCTCAGCCTCGGTTTTGCCGCTCAAAACAAATGTTTTGGGCATTTTGTATTTTTCTTCAAGCGCGGCGGTTTTTGTTTCAATAAAATTAACGGCTTTGGGCGCCGGCCCGTCCTTGCCGCCGGCGACTGCGGCGCAGACGGAAATTAAAAAGGTTTGTATTTTCGCCAAATCAGCTTCTTTGCTTTTCAGTTTGGCGTATCCCAGCGCGGACGTTAAATCGTCCAGATACGCCAGCGTTCTTACGCGCGGGTCGCTCTTTTTTACGCTGGTTTCGCCAATCAAATCCGTCAGTCCGACGTCCCCTTTTCTCATGTTCCCTCAAAATACTATAATATAGTATATTACAAAAAAGAGGAAGAAAAATGAAAGAAAAAGTGGAAAAAGTGATAGAATCAATACGCCCTATTCTGCAGGCCGACGGCGGGGATTTGGAACTTGTCGGCGTTGACGAAAAAACAGGCGTCGTCCGCGTATCTTTGCGCGGCCGCTGCGGCTGCTGCCCCGCGTCCCAGATGACTTTAAAAGCCGTTGTTGAAAGCAAAATCAAAAAGGAAGTGCCCGAAGTCAAAACAGTGGAACGCGTTTAAACTTTTATGCCGTTTATTGACCTGCACACGCACTCAAAATATTCGGACGGAATGTCAAAACCGTCGGAAGTCGTCATAGAAAGCGCAAAGCGCGCTGTTTTGCTTTACGCGCTGACGGATCATGATACGACGGAAGGCGTTGCGGAAGCAAAGGAGCGCGCGGGGAAATGCGCGGTACAATTTTTATCCGGCGTGGAAGTAAGCACGTCGGAGCATGAGCATTTGCACTTTCTGGGTTTCGGAGTGGACGTTCAAAATTCCGCTTTCCAAAAATTTTTAAAAGATAATTCCGAAGCGCGCGTTATAAGAATAAAGAGAATCATAAAGAAACTCGCCGCCGCCGGCGTGGATATAACGGAAGAAGACGTTTTCGGCCGCGTAAAAGGCATTGTTTCCCGCGCGCACGTGGCGGACGCGCTTAAACAAAAAGGCCTTGCGCAAAACCGGCAGGAAGGTTTTAGAAAATTTTTGGTAAAAGGCGCGCCCGGTTATGAAGCGCCCATAGGCGCAAGCGCGTGCGAGGCTGTAGAAAAAATAAAATCCGCCGGCGGAAAAGCCGTTATAGCGCACCCTGGAATAGTTAAAGATATCTGGGATTTTGAGAAGTGGGTAAACTGCGGGCTGGACGGCATTGAGGTTTTTTATCCGTCTCATAACGCGGAGACGGTCTGCGGGCTTTTGGACATTGCCGCGCGTTATGATTTATTTGTTACCGCCGGCTCCGACAATCACGGGCCCGGCAGCGGCAGAACGTCAAAACCTGGCATGGAAATACCGGCAGCGCATTATGAGCGGCTGCTCAAAATTTTTAATTTATGAAAATAATAGCGCACCGCGGCGCGCCTTTTTTTGCGCCTGAAAATACCATAAAATCCTTTTTGCTCGCGCAAAATCTGGGGTGCGATATTTTTGAGACGGATGTTCATATGTCATCGGACGGCAAACTTTTTATATGCCACGACGAAAATTTGAAAAGGACTTACGGCGCCGCCGCGGAAATAAAAACAACTTCCGCCGCCGCGCTGAGAAATTACGGCGTGCCTGAGCTTAAGGAACTGCTGGCGGTTTTGCCGCCGCGCGCAACGCTTAACGTGGAAATTAAGACGGACGTCGTTGACTATGCAGGCATTGAGGGCGCGGTTTTAAAAGAAATTTCAGCGCGCAAAGAAAATATTATAATTTCGTCTTTTAATTTTAACACGCTTAAAAACGTGCGCGCTTTAGACGGTAAAATTAAAATAGGTTATCTCACGCGCGAATTTGACGAAGACCGCGCGCGGCAGATTAACCCCTTCTCTTTAAATATGAACTACAAAAGAATTACGCCTGAGATTTTGCGCCGCGCTAAAAAACTGGGGCTTGAAGTATGGGCCTACACCGTCAATGATTTTGAAACTTTTAAAAAACTTGAAAACGCCGGCGTTTACGCGGCGTTTACGGATAATCCTTACGTCGCGCAGCCGCACGCTTTGGCAGTCGGAGGCGTGATATGACATTTGAATTTTCCGTCGCTTTAAGATATCTTAACGCAAAAAAGAAAGGTTTGTTTGCGCTGCTTACCACCGTCATAGCCATAGCCGGCGTTTCAATAGGCGTGGCGACTCTTATTACCGCCATGGCCGTCATAAGCGGTTTTGAAACGACGATAAAAGAAAAAATTTTAGGCTCTCAGAGCCACGTCATGGTCTTCGGGTTTATGACGGAAGAAATTTATAAAGAAAAGCTGGCGGCTGTTAACGCGCTGCCGCAGGTTAAGGCCGCGTCCGCGGATATTTACGGACAGGCTATTATCACAAAATCAGGCTCTTCTTCCGGCGTAATGCTGCGCGGCGTTAATCCGGAAACGGAAAAAAACGTCAGCAATATAATGGACTCTTTTGTGCAGGGCTCTTTTGAAAATACGACGGACAACGCGCCGCCGCTGGTAGTGGGTTACGGGCTGGCGGAAAAATTAAAACTGAAAACGGGCGACGACGTTGTGCTGATATCGCCCACGTCCGTCAAAACAAGCGCGGGCTCCATACCCAAAATGAAAAAATTTAAGGTTACCGGTATTATTAAAACGGGTTATTATCAGTTTGATTACACCGTCGGATATACGGACCTTGCCGCGGCCGGAGACTTTTTAAATATGAAAGGCGGAGTGAACAGTATAGGCATAAAACTTAAAAATTTAAATGATTTGAACGGCGTTGTTGACGAGCTGCGCGGCTTTTTGGGCGGTTATACTATTAGGACTTACGCGCAGATTAACAGCACTTTTTACGCTTCTTTAAAACTGCAGAAAGCCGTGATGTTTATAATTTTGTCTCTTATAATTCTGGTGGCCGCGCTTAACATAGCGTCAAATTTGATTTTGCTGGGCAAAGAAAAATTAAAGGAAATAGGAATAATGCGCGCTATCGGCGCCGCGCCCAAAAGTATAAGCCGCATATTTTTATGGGAAGGCATGATGATATGCACCGCCGGCATTTTGATGGGCACACTGCTGGCTTTTGCGCTTTGCTGGGTTATAAGCAGTTTTAATATTATAAATCTTCCGCAGGATATGTATATGTTAAGCCGCGTGCCGGTTTATATAAGCGCGCGGGACGTGCTGAGCGTTATCTTAGGCAGTTATATATTGTGTTTTGCCACCGCGTTGTATCCGGCTTTTCGGGCAGGGAAAGTTAAGCCCATAGACGCGATACGTTACGGTTAAGGGTGTGATTTTCCTGGAAAATCACATTTATTTCATGCCGCCTTCGGCGGGGTTGTGCTCCGCGTTCGTTTACTGTTTCGCTCACTTCGTTCGCTTGGCTGTTTTTTAAAAATTTCTTCGGTATTTGGGTAAATTTTTTGCTGCGCAAAAAATAAAAGACACACTAATTGATACGCTCGGCAAGCTTGCCTCGCTTTCTTTTTTCCGCCTTCGCCGTACTG
>JAIRUU010000026.1 GCA_031254225.1 Candidatus Elusimicrobium euhamitermitis | reverse complement strand
GAGGTCCTTTTTTCTTATCATAAGTATTATTTTATTATATCAAGATTGGTGCGGGTCTAAAATATCGCGCAGAGCGTCCCCCAGTAAATTCCAGCCGAGCACGAATAAAAATAACGCGCCGCCGGGTATCAGGATAGCGTGGGCGTAGGCAAAAGGATTTTGCGCGGTGCCCAAAATCCAGTTGCGCGACATTGCCACCAGCTGCCCCCAGTCCGCCGTGCCCGGCGGGGAGCCGAGGCCCAGAAAACTCAGCGAGCTCGCCGTCAGTACTATATATCCTATATCCAAACTCGCGACAATTATTGACGGATAAATTGAGTTAGGCAAAATATGTTTTAAAAATATTCTGGGCCCGTTTGCGCCGTAAACGCGCGCGGCGGCCACAAAATCCCGCTGTTTGACGGACAAAATGTCGCCGCGTATAAGCCTTGCGTAACTGGGCCACGAGACGGCGGTAAGCGCTATAATCATATTTTTGAGTTCCGGCCCCAGCAGCGCGGCTATAACCATGGCAAGCACCATGCCCGGAATTGCAAAAATAATATCCGTAACGCGCATTAAAATTTCGTCCGCCCAGCCGCCGGCGTAAGCCGCCGTCCCGCCAATAATTATGCCGAGGACGAGCGCGAAAAACACCACGCTTATCCCGACTTTAAACGCCATGCGCGCGCCCCAGACAACGGCGTAAAAAATGTCATACTGGGATTCCGTGGTTCCGAAAATATTCTGCGCGGCCGGCGGCGCCGGCGCTACGTTATAACTTGCCTGCGGCACGGAATAAGGATTATAACTTTTCGGCGGGCAGATAACAGGCGCGAGCGCAGCGACCACGGCGAAAAATATTACAAGCGCGAGGCCCGCGAGCGCGCTTTTGCTCCTTAAAATTTTAGCGGTTATGGTTTTATTCATGATAGTTGATTACCTTAATATAGTCATATTGCGCCGCTTTAATTTTACCCAAAAGCAAAGCGGCCCCGAAGGGGTTGAGCCCCTTTTTTCTTTATTTCAATTTTTTTGCTCCTTACATAGGAACCGCTATGCTCGTCGCAAAAAAAATTGAAATAAAGAAAAAATCGGCCCAACGCAATATGGCTATATTAAGGTAATCAACTATAGTGTATCCTGGGGTCAAAAAAAGTATAAAGGATATCCGCCGCCAGGTTGCCCAGCACAAACAAAAACGCCACCACGCAGGCAAAACCCAGAATGCCCGCTATATCAAGCTGCTGCGCGCAGTTCACGCCGAAGCTGCCTATGCCCGGGTAATTAAAAATAGTTTCCACAATCACTGTGCCGCCCAGCAGCCTTACAAACTGTATGCCGGACAAAGTTATGACGGGGATTATAGCGTTTTTGCCGGCGTGTTTGAACGTGACCGCGCTTTCTTTAAGCCCTTTCGCGCGCGCTGTAAGCACGTAATCTTTGCCCAGTTCTTCCAGCATGGACGAACGCATTACGCGTATCATTAACGCAAAAGAGCCGGCGCATAAAGTTATAGCGGGCAGGAATAAATGTTTAAGCGCGTCAAAAAAAACGTAAAAATTTAAGTTAAGCAGAGAATCCAAAACCAGCAGGCCGGTATAATTTTGAAATCCCGCCCCGTGTATTATGATGTCTGACGTAAAAGAATAACGTCCGGGCGCAAACCAGCCCAGTTTGCCGTAAAAAAACATAAGCAGCACAAGCCCCAGCACAAAAATAGGTATTGAAAACATGAACACGCTCAGCAGCCTGATTAAATAATCCTGCCACCTGCTTTTGTTAACCGCCGCGGTTATGCCAAACCATACGCCGAAAAATACTACAAGTATCATTGTCGCCGCGGCCAGTTCAATCGTCGCGGGCAGATATTGTTTTACGGCTTTTGCCACGGGCATATTCGCCGTGGGGCTGTAACCGAGTTCGCCTTTAAAAACGTTGCCCAGCCAGCGCGAATATTGTTTGAAAACGGAATCGTTTAAGCCGTATTTTTGGATAACCTCGTCAAGCGAGCCCATGGCGCGCGGGTCCTCAATATATAAAGCCGCGCGGCGCACGGGGCTCAGCGTCTGCGTCAGCGCAAAAAGCAAAAACGTGGCGCCCAGCATGACAAGCGGCAGCATCATAAGGCGGCGGAGTATGAATTTAAGCATGCTCCCTCCTTATGCGCGGCACGGCGGAGAGCAGCGTTTTTGTGTACTGCGTTTGAGGGTTTTCAAGCACGCCCTCCGCGGGCCCGCGTTCCACCACGCGCCCTTTATGCATGACGGCAATCTCGCCGCACAAAAAGCGCGCGGCGTTTATGTCGTGCGAGATAAATAAAACGCTTAACTCAAATTTTTCCCGTATGTCTTTAAGCAGGTTTAAGACCTGCGCCTGGACGGAGACGTCAAGCGCGCTCGTCGGTTCGTCGGCGATTAAGATTTTCGGTTTAAGCGCAAGCGCGCGCGCCACGGCCACTCTCTGCCTCTGCCCGCCGGAAAACTGGTGCGGGTAACGGTCAAGGTGTTCTTTGCCCAGGCCGACGGAGGTTAAAAGTTTTATGCTTTCTTCTTCAATTTCATCTTTACCTTTGAGTATGCCGTGGACGAGGAAAGGCTCCGCTATAATCCTGCGCGCGGTCATGCGCGGGTCTAAGCTTGAATAAGGGTCCTGAAAAACCGCGCTCAGCGTTTTTTTTATTTCTTTTTTATGCGCGGCGCCGGCGTTAAAAGTATTTTTTCCGTTAATAAAAATTTCGCCGTTGTCCGCGGTCTCAAGCCCCAAAATAATTTTAGCCAGAGTCGTTTTGCCGCACCCCGATTCCCCGACTAGGCCCAGCGCGCCGCGCCGCGCCAAAGTCAAATTTACGTTGTCCAGCGCGCGCGCGGCAATTTCCCCGCGGCCTAAAAACCCGCGCTTATAATAATTTTTTGATAAATTTTTAATTTCCAGAATATTATTCATATAAAAAACACCGCGCAAGACTTGCGCCCGCTTTAAAGACGGACGGATTTTTCTGCGAACATATTTTCATGCGTTTGGGGCAGCGCGGCTCAAAAGGGCAGCCGGCAAATATTTCCCCGGCGGCGGGCGGCGCGCCTTCAATAACGGGCAGTCTTTTGAGGCCGGGTTTAACGTCCGCCGCGGCAATAAGCCCTTGAGTGTAAGGGTGTTTTGGCGCGGAAAAAATATCTTTCGCTTCCGCTTCTTCGGCATTTTGTCCGGCGTAAAGCACAAGCACGCGGCCGCCCAGTTCGCTTGCCAGCGCGAGATTGTGCGTTATAAAAATTAAAGCCATATTGCGTTTTTTCTGAAGGTTTTTTAAGAGGGAAATTATTTGTTTCTGGATAGTCACGTCAAGCGCCGTCGTAGGCTCGTCCGCTATTAAAATTTCAGGCTCGCACGCAAGGGCCTGCGCAATCATAATTCTCTGCCGCTGCCCGCCGGAAAATTCGTGCGGGTAGCGGTTTATCCGGTTTTGGCCGTCTTCAATTTCAACGGTTTTGAGAAGTTCAAGAGTTTTTTGGCGTACTGTTTTTTTGTCCGCTTTTTTATGCGCGAGCAGCGTTTCCGCAATCTGATATCCGACGGTAAACACAGGGTTTAAGCTGCTCATAGGGTCCTGGAAAATCATGGCTATGGAATGCCCGCGCAGTGCGCGCATTTTTTCTTCTTTAAGTTTTAAAATATTTTTGCCTTTAAACAAAACCTCTCCGTCCGCCTCCGCGGTCTTGCCCAGCAGCCGCATTAAAGCCAGCGCGTGCACGGTTTTGCCGCTGCCGGATTCGCCGGCTATTGACAAAGTTTCGCCGGCGCGCAGGAGGTAACTTAAATTTTTTAATACTTTAGTCCGGTTAAACGAGACGGAGAGATTTTTAATTTCAAGCAGCGGTTCCATTGGACACTCGCAAACTACTCAATAAAATTTGAAATTGTTTCGCGCGGCGCGGCAAAATCTAAAACAGCGTTGAAAAAGAATTTCAGTTGTTTGGAAAACGCGTCTTCTTCTATATATTCGTCCGGGCTGTGGGGGCGGCCTTCGCCGTCCGCGCTGACGGGCGCGCCTATGCCGTATGTTATCACGCCTTCGCGCCGCAAAAATTCCCCGTCGCTTGACGCGGGCGTCATGCCAAGCAGCACGGCGGGATTATCAAAAACCGCGCCGCCCGCTTTTGTTACAGCCGCAAAAAGTTCGTCAGTTCCGGCGGAAGGCTGCGGGAACGGTAAGTTCGGTTTGTCCAGAACTTCAATTAAAATACTGTCGTCGCCTTCAAAAAGTTTTGTAATTTTCTGCACAAAAACGTCCGGGTTTGTGGAAGGCAGCAGACGGCAGTTTAAGACGGCGCTGGCTTCTCCGGCGGTTACGTTTGATTCCACGCCGGAGGTCAGCACCGTGGGCGTAACGGTGTCCTGCAGCTGGGTTTTGAAAAACGGGTCCTCCGCAGCTATTGCCGCGGCCATGGCGCTTTCCTTGGGCGTGCCGTTAAGCATAATATTTATGGTTGTTTTGGCGTCTTCGTCCTGCGCCGGCAGAATGGAGCGGAAAAAATTTTTTACAAGCGGCGTCATATCATAAGGCATTTTTAATTTTTCTATTTTGGACAAAGCCTGCGATAAATTATATACGGCGTTATTGTCGTCCCCGCCGGCCGCGTGGCCCGCCGCGCCGTAAGCGGTTACTTTTATGTCCATGTACATTTTTGTGGCGGCTTCCACAAAAATAACTGGCGGTTTGCCGTCTTGCAAAATAATGCTGCCGCCCTCGTTTAAAGCAAAGCCGGGTTTTAAATTTTTCCAGTACTCGCCGTTAATTAGCCACTTTAAACCTTTTGCTCCGCCGGCCTCTTCGTCTGCGGTGGCCAGGAAAATTATATCGCGCTCCGGCGTGATATTATTTTTTTTAAGCCAGGTAATCAGCGTAAGGTAAACGGCCGTATAATTTTTATCGTCGGTTGAGCCGAGGCCGTATATTTTTCCGTCCTCAACCGTTGCCTTAAAAGGCATTTTTGTCCAGGCCGTGCCCGGGGAAACAGTGTCAAGGTGCGTCAGCAGCATGAGCGGCTCTTTCTTTCTGTCGCTGCCTTTTATGACGGCGGAAATTGACGCGCGGTTTTTTTCCGGCTGGTAGATTTCCCAGTCAATATTATAATCGTTTAATACCTTATATATGTAACGCGCGGCGGCAAGCTCGTTGCCGTCGGGCTGCGCGGTGTTTATCGCTATCAGGTTTTCTAAGTGGGTTCTGGCTGTTTTTTCAATATCCGCCCACGCCGTTTTCTGGGCGTCAACAAAAACGGTTGTAAGCATGATAATTAAAAAAACGGCGTATTTTTTGTTCATTAAAATTCCAGTTTGTCCCCGACGGCGATATTATTTATCTGGGCTGCGCCGGCCGGAATTTCCAGCACGTACATGCTGTTGTCGCAGCCGAAAGTGGCTGCCTGTCCGTCCTCGGTAAACGCCGTGGAACGCGGTATATTTCTGCCTATGCACCTGATTGTTTTGTCCGCGCCCATAAAAATCATATCCAAATCAATGAAAGTGTTTTTCATCCAAAACACGAGCGGCTGCTCGTTGTCAAAAATAAAAAGCATGCCTTTGTCTTCATCCAGGTTTTCGCGGTACATGAGGCCGCGGGCCTGCTGGGCTTTTGTTACGGCGGTTTCGGCCTCTATTTTTTTGCCGTTTGGCAAGATTACGGTTTTTACCGGCAGAGCGGTTCCGCCGCAGGCGGCCAGAAAAATCAGCGGTAAAAATATAAATCTTTTCATATACATAAAGTCTACAAAAAATAAGGGCCGCGCAGCAGCGCGGCCCGTTACTGTTTTAAATATTACATTTTGTATCCGAGATAACCGGATTCGCCCGACGGCGCGGCATCGTCGCTGCTGCTTAAACCGGCGCATACTTTAACGGCATCGGTACCGGACTGCGCGTAGCAGTACATAACGCCTTCGTCACTTGTGCGGTTAATTATAAAATAATATGTGCCGAAGTTGCCTGACGAAGAACGCACGCCTTTTACGTTTCCGCTGCCGTCAATCGTAAATGTGCCGAATTCATTTGTAAACGTAAGATTTTTATTAGATAAGCCGCGCAGTTCAATATCCAAATCGTCAAACATTGTCGGAAGCCCGCCGGTGCGGAAATTATATCTTTCCACCGCGTCATAAATATCCCTGGTAAGTTTAACGACTTCCGTAGCCTTGCCTTTTTCCACGGTTACCATATATGAAGGTATGGCTATGGCCGTCAGAATAGCTATAACAAGCACTACTATTAAAAGTTCCATTAAAGTAAAACCTTTTTTCATTGTAATCCTCCGGACCGCAGCCGGTCCACAATTTTTGTACAATCATAGTATATGAAAAAGATTTTGAACTTACAATGCATAAACTGCGGACGGGAATTCAAAACAAGCGAAGCGGACTTCCTCTGCCCGTCCTGCGGCGGCAACCTTGAAGTAAATTACGATTATAAATTAATAGCCAAACGTTTTAAAGTTGACGCGCTTTGCGAAAACCGAAATTATGATATGTGGCGTTATATGGACCTGCTGCCTATCAACGACCATGAAAAGGTGCCAAACGTCCACGTGGGCTGGACGCCGGTTTACGATAATAAAATGATAGCGGAAGAGCTGGGGATTTCCAAACTTTTGATTAAAGACGAGGGCAGAAATCCCACGGGTTCCATTAAAGACCGCGGCAGCGCTGTGGCCGTAGCGCGCGCGCTGGAACTGGGCGAAACGGTAATTGCGGACGCGTCCACCGGCAATGCCAGCGACTCTCTTGCCTGCCTTACCGCCAGTCTGCCGATACGGACCGTGGTTTTTACCACCAAAGACGCGCCGTATCCTAAAATTACGCAGCTGCTTATTTACGGCGCGACGGTGTTTACCGTGGACGGAACTTACGACGACGCTTTTGAACTGTGCAAAAAAGCCGTGGAAGAATACGGCTGGTATTCCCGCGCGGCGGGCTTTAACCCTTTTACCAGAGAAGGCAAAAAAACCTGCGCTTACGAACTTTGCGAATATCTGGGCTGGGAAGCGCCAGACAAAGTGGTGTGCGCCGTCGGGGACGGCACGGTTATAAGCGGGCTGTGGAAAGGTTTTGTGGATTTTCAGAAATTAGGCATTTTGGAAAAAATGCCGCAGATGATAGCTATTCAGGCCGAAGGCAGCGCGGCTATCAAAAACGCTTTTGAAAATAACGGCGTGGTTACGCCCGTAAAAGCCCAAACCGTGGCGGACAGCATTTTGGTAAATTACCCGCGCGACGCGCAGCTTGCGCTGCAGGCGCTGCAGGAGTCAAAAGGCACGGTTCTTACCGTCAGCGACGCGGAAATTATCGCGGCCATACCGGAGCTTGCGCGCAAGGCCAACATTTTTGCGGAGCCAGGCGGCGCGGCCGTCTACGCCGGCCTTAAAAAACTTGCGGCCGCAAAGCTTATTGAGCAGGACGAAACAGTTGCCATAATAATAGGCGGCAACGGGCTTAAAGATACTTTTACGGCCAAGCAGCTGCTGCAGAAACCGGACATTATACCGGCGGATTTTGAAAATTTTAAAAAAATAGCCAAAAGCAAAGGGCTTGTAAAATAATTATGGGAAAAAGAAGATTAGCCCGCGAATACGCTTTGCAGACTTTATATTTTGCGGATTCCGGCAAGGTAACGGCCGCGGATATTGAACAGTATAAAAAAGATTTTGAGGATAAACTGGACGCGGACGGTTTTGCTTTTTGCGGCGCGCTGATATCGGGCGCGCTTGAAAATATTAAAGCGCTTGACGCCGTTATCGCGAAATACGCCAAAAACTGGAGCGTCACGCGCATGAGCGTGGTTGACCGCGCTATACTCCGCCTGGCCGCGTATGAAATGCTTTTTTCAAAAGAGTTAGTGCCCGTGCCGGCGGTTATTGACGAAGCTATTGAACTTGCCAAAAAATTTTCAACGGAAAATTCCAGCCGCTTTATAAACGGTCTTCTTGACCAAATCAAAAAAGAGCGTTCGCACACCGCACCGTAGCTAAGCGAAGACGGACGGCGGAGGGCGGGACAATGGATAAGACAAAACAGGAAATTGAGGATTTGAAAAAGCTCATAGAGCGTCACAACAACCTCTATTATAATCTTGACAAACCCGAGATTTCCGACGCCGATTATGACGCTCTTTACGCCCGCCTTAAAAACCTGGAAGAGTTAAACCCGCGGTATAAAACCTCTGATTCCCCGACGGTAAAAGTGGGCGGCGCGGCGGCGCGCGCTTTTGCGCAGGTTACGCACCTTACGCCCATGATGTCCCTTGACAACACTTATTCCGAAGAAGAAGTTATTGACTGGCATAACCGCTGTCTTAAAAGTTTAAACGCGGAAAAATTTGATATGACCGTTGAGCCGAAAATTGACGGCGTGTCCTGTTCTCTGACGTATGAGGACGGCGCGCTGGTCATAGCTTCCACGCGCGGGGACGGCAAAGTCGGAGAGGACGTTACCGCAAACGTAAAAACAATTAAAGATATTCCGCATAAAATCACGCTCAAAAATAAAATAGAAATCCGCGGCGAAGTTTATATAAGCAAAAAAGATTTGGAAATTTTAAACGCGCGCCAGGAAAGCGAGGGGGAAAATATTTTTGCCAACACGCGCAACGCCGCGGCGGGCTCCCTCCGTCAGAAAGACAGCGCGGTCAGCGCGGGCAGGCCGCTCAGATTTTTCGCCCACTCTTTCGGCTGGGGCGACGCGCGGGAGAAAACGTTTTCCGGTTTTATAGCGGAGTGCGAGGCCTGGGGTTTTAAAGTCTGCCCGCACAGAATGAAAACGGACGACATTAACGAAGTGCTGAAATTTTACGGAGATTTTGAGTCCGTGCGGCACAATTTGCATTTTGACGTGGACGGCATTGTCATAAAAACCGACAGTTTTGAACTTCAGCGCGTTTTGGGCGTTACGGCAAAAAGCCCGCGTTGGGCAATAGCTTTCAAATATCCCGCGCCAAAGGCGGAAACCGTGGTGGAAAATATAGAGTTTTCCGTCGGCAGAACAGGCGTTATAACGCCTGTAGCTAATTTAAAACCCGTGCCCGTGGCGGGCGTAATAATTTCAAACGCGACGCTGCATAATTTTGACGAAATTGAAAGACTCGGCGTAAGCGCGGGGGACACGGTTTTGATAGAACGCGCGGGCGAGGTTATTCCCAAAGTAGTGCGCGTTATAAAGAAAGGACACGGCGCAAAAGTCGCGCCGCCGCATAACTGTCCGTCGTGCGGCGCCGAGATTTATAAGGACGAGGCGGAAGTGGCGCACCGCTGCATAAACCCTTCCTGTCCGGCGCAGCTTAAAGGCCGGCTGCTGCATTTTGTGTCCCGCGCGGCAATGGATATTGACGGCTTCGGGGACGCCGTGGTGGAACAGGTGACAGCCAAAAATTACGTCAGAGATTTTGCCGATATTTATGATTTAAAAGCCGAACAGCTGATGACGCTGGAACTTTTTAAAGATAAAAAAGCCGCTAATTTGATTAACGCCGTTTCCGCCAGCAGGGGGCGGCCGCTGAGCTGCGTTTTATACGGCTTCGGCATACGTCATATCGGGCAAAAGACGGCGGAGATTATAGCGAATACTTTTGAAAATATTGACGCGCTTTTAAACGCCAGACTTGAAGATTTTGAGAAAGTCAGCGAGATAGGACCCGTTGTCGGCCAGAGTTTGTTTGATTTTATGCAGTCCTCCCGCGCGAGAAGCGAAATTGAAAAATTAAAAAAATACGGCGTAAATTTTACCCAGCCCAAAACGCGGGTTGAAGGCAGCTCTCTCGCCGGCAAAACGCTGGTCTTTACCGGCGAACTTACCATCCCGCGGACGCAGGCCGAAAGCATGGCAAAATCATACGGCGCAAAAGTGTCCGGCTCCGTTTCCGCCAAAACAAGCTATGTCGTCGCGGGCGCGGACGCGGGAAGCAAACTCAAAAAAGCGCATACGCTCGGCGTGCAAATCCTTACAGAAGAAGAATTTTTAAAACTCCTCAAATAACCGCAATATTGAAATAAATTACGCGGTTCATTTAAGCAGATATCTTTTGCCGCCGGAAGATGTGCCGGTAGAGTATGTTCCTCCAAGGCTGACGCATAGTTTTTCAGAATAGCTGTCGTAGGCGTCGCAGAGCGTTGTGTTTTTCCACCCGGCGTTATAAGAGGTAACGAAAATCAATTCGTAAGAATGTACGGCGGTTGTTCTTATTGCATGAACAGCGTCGCTTTTTTGGCTGTAATTTAAGGTGTATTTAAAATTTGCGGTTTGTCTGGCCTGGGCCGAAATTTCATTTCCGGGAACTTCAATATCAAGGTCAGATAAAGCCGTCGGGCCCGTACCTGTTTCCAGATAATATCTTTCCATAGAGCTTCTTATGGCGGCAAGCATTTGGTACGCTTCCGCCCCGCGCGATCTTTCAACGGATTTTTGATATTGCGCAAGCGCGACTGCGGCCAGAATACCTATGATTAACACGACAACCAGCAGTTCAATAAGCGTAAAAGCGGAATTTGTTTTTATCATATAGGATAATATATAAAATCGGAGTCCCGAGGGACAGAGCATAGTCTTTTTAATATTTTCTAATGTTAAAGGGTTATATAAAAATATTGCCGTGCGGTTAAATATAAGCGCGGCGCGATTATCTTTTGTAATGCCTAAATAATTGGCGGCGCTCAAACGGCATAGACCAGATAAAATTATAACTTCCCCTTTTAGGGGAAGTACCCGAAGGGGGTAGGGGTAAATGTACACAAACATGGGCCGTGAAATTTTCGTTTAAAACGACAAACAACATTTTATAACGTCCAATTACCCCTTTCCCCTGCGGGGCTTTCCCCCTAAAAGGGGGAATTTTGACAACTTCCGCGCTATTCTGGGAATACCGGCCGGTTTTTGTATATCCACAATCCGGCAATAATTAGTAGAATTAATAAATATGATTTTATTACAAATAGCCATATTAATTTTTTCAATAGTGGCGCATGAGGTCGCGCACGGGTATATCGCTTACCGCCGCGGGGACGATACCGCCTATCTCATGGGCCGCCTTACCCTTGACCCGCTTAAACATATTGACCCCGTGGGCTCAATACTCATTCCCGCGTTTTGTTATATGTCCGGTCTGCCGATATTCGGCTGGGCTAAACCGGTGCCGATAAACCCCACGCGGCTGGACAAACCGCGCGCGGATATGGGCAAAGTGGCGCTTGCCGGGCCGCTTACAAATTTTACGCTCGCCGTAATCTGCGTCGCCGCCATGCGCGGGTACGCGTTTTTTTACCCGTCGGCAGAGCCGGCCGGCGGCATGCTGGTCGCGTTACAGTACGGCGTGCTTATAAATTTAATGCTTTGCGTTTTTAATCTTTTCCCTGTGCCTCCGCTTGACGGCAGTAAAGTGGTTTACTCCATGCTTCCGTATAACGCGGCGGATAAATACGCCAATATTTTCGGGCGTTACGGCCAGTGGGTTGTTATAGCTTTTATTATTTTCGGCGGCGCGCGGTACGTGCTGTTTCCTATTGTTACGTTTATTTACAAAATGCTTATTCTGGCGTTTTTTTGGATATAGTTATGAAAAAAGAGATTATAGTTTCCGGCATGAGGCCGACTGGCAGGCTGCACCTCGGTAATTACCACGGCGCGCTTAAAAACTGGGTCGCGCTGCAGGATAAATACAAATGTTTTTTCTTCGTCGCGGACCTGCACGCGCTGACCACCGCGTATGACAGGACGGAAAACATAGCGGACAACTGCATGGAAATGGTCATTGACTGGCTTACGGCCGGCATTGAACCTGAAAAATGCACGCTGTTTATACAGTCTCATGTGCCGCAGGTAAGCGAACTTAATTTGCTGCTCGGCATGTTCACGCCCCTGGGCTGGCTGCTCAGAAACCCGTCTTACAAAGAGCAGCTTGTTGAATTTTTTAAGAAGAAATACGCGGGCAGCCTGCCGCGCCGCAGCGAAGAGAAGGCGTGCAAAGAACCGGCGGACGGCTCTCTTACGGAAAAAGTGGCGGAACTTACGGAGGCGGAACTGTCGGAGCTTTCTTCTTTCGGTTTTTTGGGTTACCCCGTTCTAATGGCTACCGATATTTTAATCCATAAGGCTTTATACGTCCCCGTCGGGCAGGACCAGACGGCGCACCTTGAAATCACGCGCGATATCGCGCGCAGGTTTAAAGATATTTATAACGCGGAAATTTTTGTTGAGCCCAAACCGCTGTTTACAAGCGTCCCGCGCGTGCCAGGCTTAGACGGGCGCAAAATGTCCAAATCTTACAACAACACCATTGAGCTGGGCGAAGACGTTGAAACGGTGCGCAAAAAAATCATGACCATGTTTACGGACCCGAATAAGAAAAAAGCGACGGACCCCGGCAATCCCGAAGGCTGCGTGGCATACGCTTTCCATAAAATTTATAATCCTGATTTTGAGACGCGCTGCAAAGAATGCCGCGC
Organism: Candidatus Elusimicrobium euhamitermitis; assembly: GCA_031254225.1. Classification (GTDB taxonomy): domain Bacteria; phylum Elusimicrobiota; class Elusimicrobia; order Elusimicrobiales; family Elusimicrobiaceae; genus Elusimicrobium; species Elusimicrobium euhamitermitis. The sequence goes on along the minus strand of JAIRUU010000026.1, from coordinate 9,421 downwards.
AGGCTCCCTCGGCTGCGTTGTGTGCAAAAAGCAGTTGTTTGAGCTTATGGAGCCGGAGCTTAAAAAATTTAACGAACGCCGCAAAACTTTTGCCGCGGACAAAGCCGCCGTAGAAAAAATTTTAAATGCCGACGCGGACAAAGCCCGCGCCAGCGCGCAGGACACTCTTGACGAAGTAAAAAAAGCAATGAGGCTTTAGGCTGTAGAACGGTTTTTACCCATTGCGCGTTTACCAAAAAACGAGAATACTTTTGGGCATAATCATGCAGCAAAGATTTAAATTTAATATTAAGGAGGAGTAGCGGAACCAACGCCGTTTTTTGGTAAACCCTTCGGGCTGAGCGCTTTTTAGACAATTTTAATTTTTTTGCTCCTTACATACCCAACGGTATGCTCGTCGCAAAAAAATTAAAATTGTCTAAAAAATCATCTCAGCGCACAACGGGTAAAAACCGTTCTACAGCCTTTATGATTGAAACCGCGGGCATAAATATTCATATAGACGTTTTTGAAGGGCCCATGGACCTTTTGCTGCACCTTATCAAAAAGGACAATTTGAATATTTATGACGTAAATATCTCTGACATTACAAAGCAGTATCTTGAATATCTTGAGATTATGAAAAGCCTTAACCTTGAAGTGGCGGGGGAGTTTCTTGTCATGGCCAGCACGCTTATGCAGATTAAGGCAAAGCAGCTTCTGCCCTCCCAGGCGCCTACGACGGAAGAAGACGGCCCCAATCCCGCGCAGGACCTGCTTAATAAAATAATGGAGTACCAGAAATTTAAGGAAGCGGGCAAATTTTTAGACGGCAAGTTTGACGAATTTAAAGACAATTTTTATAAATCCGCGCCAGTTTTTGAAAGCGGCGAGCGCGTTTTAAACCTGCAGATGTTTGACCTGCTTGCCGCCGTCAAACGCGCTTTTGACAGGCTTGACGAGCGCGCGCGCGTGCAAATGCTTGAGACGGAAGAATTTCCCATAGAGACAAAGCTGGAAAAAATTATCGGCATGTTGTCGTCCAAACAATGGGTATTGCTTGACGATATTTTTATCGGCGAAACTAAAAAGCGCGGCGTGATAACCTGTTTCCTCGCGCTTTTGGAGCTTATGAAAATAAGGAAAGTCATGGCGCGGCAGGACAAAAAAGCCGGCGAAATAAGAATTTACTTAAACCCCGAAACAAAAAATTTGGATTACAAAGAACTTTTTAAGCAGCAAGAGGAAAGTGTCAATGGAAAATAACGAGACCGAACTTTTAAGAAGCGAAGACGCCAAAAAAATTATAGAAAATCTGCTTTTTATTACCGACAGGCCGCTTACGCCAAGACGCCTGGCCGAAGTGGTTGAAGGCGTGGACGCCGCGGCGGCGACGGACATAATTTCGCAGCTGCAAAAAGAATATACGGACACGGGCCGCGCGGTGCAGATTATTGAAATGGGCGGCGGCTTCCAGATTTCCACAAAGCCGGAATACGGCCGCTGGGTAAGAAAACTTTATAATGAAAAAATGACTGCCAAACTTTCAAACGCCGCGCTTGAAACGCTGGCGATTATCGCCTACAAACAGCCCGTAACGCGCGCGGAGGTTGAGGCCATACGCGGCGTTGACATAGGCGCGCCGCTTGAAAAACTTCTGGAAAGGGGCCTTGTGAAAATTACCGGCAAAAGGGACACGATAGGCAGGCCCATGGTGTACGGCACGACGGAAGAATTTTTGCGGCTGTTCGGCCTTAACAAAGTTTCAGAGCTGCCGGACATAGATATTTTCGCGGCCAAAACCGCGCCGCGCGACGAGCAGGGCAACTTGCCCTTTGAAGACGCTTCCTCCGCCGCGATAATTCCGCTTGAAGAAGGCGAGCTTGACGCTTTGACTGCCCCCGCGGATAAAGATTTTGTTGAAGAAGAGCCTGAAGAGGTCGCAGCCGGAACGGAAGAAGATAAATAAAGTTTTTCCCCTCGCCCCTTATTAAGCCCCCCTTGCGGGGCGATAATTAGTAACGATTTGGACAGTCGTTTTTTGCGGAGCAAAAAAAGTCCTCTCCCTCATAGGGAGAGGAAAAAAATCGGAGGACGGAGTACTATAAATGAATATCGTAATGGCTGCAAGCGAGGCTTTTCCTTTTTGCAAGACTGGCGGACTGGCCGACGTGGCCGGCTCGCTTTCCAAAGAGCTTGCAAAGTATAAAGGCAATAAAGTCATTTTATTTTTGCCCCATTACAGGGAAATCAACCGCGTTTCCACGCTTAAAGTCGTGCCGGGCACTTTTTTAATTCCCGTCGGGGACCGGCTGGAAAGCGCGTCGCTTTCGTACATACACTGGGGCTCGGTTCTGGTATTTTTCATTAACAGCACGAAGTATTTTGACCGCGCCGGTTTTTACCGTTCCGCCGCCGGAGATTTTTTTGATAACGACGAGCGTTTTATTTTTTACTCCCGCGCGGTTTTGGAAAGCTGCAAATTTATAGGTTTCAGGCCGGACATTATTCACGCGCACGACTGGCAGGCGGGCCTCGTACCCGCGTATCTTAAAACGGTTTATAAGACGGACGCGTTCTTCACGCGCACGCGCAGTTTATTTACGATTCACAATATGGCTTACCAGGGCCAGTATCCTTACTCAAGTTTTGTCAAGGCCGGCTTTCATACGGTTGATTATGTGCCGGAAAGGTTTGAATATTACGGCGGCATAAGTTTTCTCAAAAGCGGCATAGTGTACGCCGATTTTGTAAACACCGTCAGCCCCAATTACGCCAAAGAGGTTACTGTGGACGAAAAGATGGGTTTCGGCATGGAAGGCCTGCTGCGCCAGCGCGGCTATAATTTTAAAGGCATAGTGAACGGCCTTGACATAGGCGTCTGGGACCCGGAGACAGACCCGCTTATTCCGTTTGCGTATGAAAGTTCTTCGCCGGTAAAAGGCAAAGCGTCCTGCAAGCAGTTTTTGCAGAATATGACCGGGCTGGAAGAAAATCCGCTTAAGCCGCTGGTCGGCGTAGTGTCCCGCATGGATTATCAGAAAGGGCTTGACCTGCTGCCGGGCGTAATAGAAAAGCTTAAAGACAAAGTGCAGTTTGCCGTCGTGGGCACGGGGGACGCGGGCATGGAGCGCGCTTTTGCGGCGCTGGCAAAAAACAACGTCGGCAAAGTGGCGTATATTGATAAAGTGGACGAGGAACTGGCGCATAAAGTTTACGCTGGCGCGGATATGTTTTTAATGCCCTCGCGTTTTGAGCCGTGCGGTTTGAGCCAGATGATTGCCATGCGCTACGGCGCGGTGCCTATTGTGTCGCGCGTTGGCGGGCTTATTGACACGGTTACCGGCTTTGACGGACAAAACACAAACGCCGCCGGATTTTTTATTTTAAAATTCAGCGAGCAGGGCATTTCCGACGCGGTTTTATACGCGCTTAAATATTTTCAGGACAAACGCGTGTGGGGAATGCTGGTTAAAAACGGCATGGATAAAGATTTTTCCTGGTCCGTCAGCGCGCAGGGATATCAGGATTTATACAGGGAAATTATTTCAAAATGAAAAAAATATTAATCATATCCGCGGTTTTATTTTTTGCGCTCTCCGCTCAATGCGAAAACGCCAAAAATATAATTTTAATTATTTCCGACGGCGGCGGGCCGGCGACCGTCGGCCTTCTGGCGCAGTACGCGCGTTACGCGCCGCACAGTCCTTATGCGGACAGAAAATCTTATATGGAAAAGTTTTTTGATAAGTCCGCCGTCGGTTACGTTTTGACAAATACTTACTCAACTCTGGCAACGGATTCAGCGGCTTCTGGCACGCAGATAGCCACCGGCGCGTGGAGCCTGCCCGGAAATATCGGCGTTGATTATAACGATAAACCCGTAAAAACAATACTGGAATACGCGCGTGACGCGGGCAAAAGCACCGGCCTTATAACCACTGTTTATCTGCAGGACGCGACGCCCGCCGTTTTTGCCGCTCATGAGGCCAGCCGCGGGCAGAAAGAAGATATTGCCGCGGATATGTTTAATTCCGGCGTTGACGTTATGCTGGGCGGCGGCGCAAAATATTTTGCGCCCTTTGAAGATAAATTTAAAGCCAAAGGCTACGTTACCGCGCATACAAAGGCGGAGCTTGAAAGCGTACAAGCAGGCAAAAACGTAAAACTGCTGGGCACTTTTGCAGACCTTGAAATGCCGTTTGCAATTTATAAAAAAGAAAATATGCCAGCGCTTGCGGACATGACGGCAAAAGCGCTGGATATTTTAAGCCAGAACAAAAAAGGTTTTTTTCTTATGGTTGAAGCCGGCCGCGTGGACTGGGCGCTGCACGCAAACGACGCCGCGGCGGCTTTGCAGGAACTGCTTGAGCTGGATAATACGCTGGGTTATATTTTAAACTGGGCTGCAAACCGCAAAGATACTCTGGTAATTCTGACGGCGGACCATGATACCGGCGGTTTTGCTTTTAATTATCACCACCTTGACGGCGCGGCGGTGGAAAGGGCAAAAGCAAACGGAGAAGTTATTTACGAGGGGCAGATAGATTACGTAAACCCCGCGGTTTTTGACAAGCTTATGGCGCAGAAGGGCATGTTCTACAACGCGCAGAAAGAGTTTGACGCGCTGCCCGCAAAACAAAAAACGGTTAAAGAACTTGCAGATATTTTTTCAAAAACCGTAAACGGGCAAATTGATACTTCTTTGTATAAAAACGCCAAAACCGTTGAGGATATACAAAAAAATTATAACGCCGCGCTGGGCATAACGTGGGCCACGCAGTCTCACACGGCGGCGCCCGTGCCGGTTGCCGCTTGGGGCGCTACGCAGCAGAGTTACGGCGGTCTTTACCATACGACGGATTTGAATAAAAAAATGATGAAAAGTTTCGGGTTCGGGGTGTCAAAATGAGTGAAGAGAGTATAGCGCTTTCCGCGGAAACGCAGGTTGATATTAAACCGCGGCAAAAAGTTTTCCCGGGTTACGGCAGGTTATTTTTTATAACGCTGTTTATCGCGCTGCTGGCGCAGAGTTTTTGTTTTTTTTATTTTCAGGCGCGCGCGGTCAGCGCGGTGCTGCACGGGGATTTTAAAATTATTCTTGCGCTTAACTCCGCGCCCGCGCAGGAGCGCGTGAACGAAATAGGCTCCGCGCTTTCTTCCAACCCCGACGTGCTGAGCGTTAAATTTATATCGGCGGAGGACGGATTTAATATAATTCGGGAGCAAAACCCGCGGCTTGCGGACAACTTTGTGTTTCTGGGCCGCAGGCCAATGGCGGATTATTTTGAACTTACGCTCGGGGACGCGGCGCTTGCGGACATTGACGCCTGGGTTAAGACAAATCTATCCCCAATCCCCGACGCGCGGGCTTATTACAAAAGCGGCGCGGCGTTCGCGGCCGCGTACGGCGCAAACATACTTAAATTTTTAAATCTGCTGGCCGGCGTTTTGCTGGCGGTTTTATTTTCTTTCGTGTTTTTTGTGGAGGGCAGCGGCGTAAAACCGGCGGGCCCGCGCTGGCCGGCGGTTTTAACGGCGCTGGTTTCATACGGCGTTTCATACGGCGTTTTTTATTTTTTGCTTGAACCTCTTAGACAGACAGGCGGCGTTTTCTTTATGTTTACCGTGCTGGAAGCGCAGTGCGTGATAGCTTTCATAACAGTCGTTTCAGGCTGGGTGTTTGCAAAATGGAAAAGATTTTAACGGTCCTTGCGGTTTTGTTTTTAACGTCTCTCTGTCTGGCGCAGCCCAGCGAGAGCGAACTTGACGCGCTCCAAAACAAAGCCAAAGCGAAAGAAGCGGAAATTAAAAAATATCAAGAGGAAGAAAATAAAATTTCCAGGCAGCTTTCCGCGCTTGAGCAGCGCCAGAGCGCAGCGCAGCAGACTATTAATAAAATTGAGTTTGACATGAGCCTCGTGGAGCAAAATAAAATAACCGCGGCGAACAAAAAGGAAGCTCTGGAACGCTCTTTGCCTGTCTGGGCGTCTTCTCTTGAAAAAGAAGCGGCGGAGGTTATTGCGGACAAGATGTCCGACACGCCGTATTATTACAGCGACGCGCTGCTTAACGACATTCTGTTAAACCGCGCGCTTGAGCACAAATCATTATTTGCGGCCGGCCTTCAGAATGAAAACAGGGCAGCGAAGGAAAAGATAGAAGTTTTTGAGCAGAAAAACCGCGATTTGCAGGAAGCCACCAATAAGGCCGAGCAGCAGCGCGCGCTTATAACAAAAGATTTCCAGCGCGTAAAAGTGGACCTTAACGCGGCTAAGAAAAAACACGAGTCCGCGCAAAAAGAGCTGGACGAAATTAATAAATCCGCGGAAGCCATGAAAGGCATTTTATCCGTGGCCGAAACAAAGCGCAAAAAAGCCGAGGCCAAAAGCGCGGCCGGCGGCAAACCGCAGAGCGTTGCGGAAATTGACGTGCGCGCGCGTTCTCTGCCGCATCCGGTCAGCGGGGAGATTATCAGCAAATTCGGCAAAGAATATAATTCGGATTTAAATATTTCAATTTTCCGCGACGGCGTTAAAATAGCCGCGCGGCCCGGCGAAGCGGTTTACAGCGTGGACGAAGGCACGGTTATTTACAGCGGCAATTTCAGGAGTTACGGTAACGTCGTTATTGTTGACCACGGCAAAGGATTTTTTACAATTTACGGTTATTTGAGCAGGATTGACGTGCAGAAGGGGGACGCCGTGGGACGCAGGACGCCCATAGGAATTGTGGGCACGGACAGTTTGCAGGGAAGTATGGGCAGCGGGCGTACGGCTTTATATTTTGAGGTGAGAAAAGGGACGACGGCGGTTGATCCGGAGTTATGGCTGCAGTGATGATAACTGCAACGGCTGCGGCGCGCCCGCCTTCGCTTCGCTACGGCGCGGCGGTGCTCCGCATTCCTCCAGTATCGCTCACTTCGTTCGCTTGGCTGTATGTTGAAAAATTTCTTTGGTCTTTGGCCAATTTTTTGCTGCGCAAAAAACAAAAGACACACTAATTGATACGCTCGGCAGGTTTGCCTCGCTTTTATTTTTTCGGCCCTCGCCGTACGCTCCGCTTTTAAGTACTTGCTCAGGCCGAAGAAAATTAAAAATTGACTCAAATCCCTGTGAAATTTTTCTTACGGACAACTGAACGGCGGAACAGCAAAACGGCGGTAAGACAAAATGCCTTTCCTCTCCATGAGAGGGAGAGGGCAGGGTGAGGGTTCAGTACACAAAATAAAGTTGTTATAAAATTAAGTTATATCCTTCTTTCCCCTCGCCCCTTGCGGGAGAGGGGGTGGGGTGAGGGGTAGCCAAAAGACGTGGAAAGATTTTTACTTTACTTAAAAAGAGAGACTTGAAATGAAAAAAAAGATAAATAAGCAGGCTATTTTACTGACGGCGGTTTTCTTTCTGGGGACTTTGTTTCCTTACGCTTATTCCGCGGTGGACAGCGGGCTTAACAAGCTTAAAATGCTCGTTGAGGTTATGCAGTACGTCAAAGAAAATTACGTTGAAGAAACAAAAACAGAAGATTTGGTGACGGGCGCGATAAAAGGCTTGATGGACGGCCTTGACATGTTTTCCGAATATCTGCCGCCTAAAGAATATAAAGATTTGAAGACGGAAACAAAAGGCGAATTCGGCGGCATAGGCCTGCGGCTTACGCAGGGGGAAGGGTTTCTGGAAGTAACTTCGCCCATGCCCGGCACGCCGGCTTTTGACGCGAAAATCATGCCCAAAGACCGCATTATGGCAATAGACGGACAGGACGTTAAAAATATGCTTCTTGAAGACGCTATTGAAAAAATGCGCGGCAAACCCGGCTCCAAAGTGCGTCTTACGCTTCAGCGCAAAAAAGAAAATTCCGCGGATTTTGAGACGCTGCCGGAAATAACTTTAAAACGCGCCAACATTGTGCCGGAAGTGGTTTTCTCCCGTATGCTGGAAGGCGATATCGGTTATATTTACGTCGTGGATTTCTCCGGACACACTATGGAGAAAGTCAACAAAGCGCTTAAAGAACTGCAAAAAGAAGGCATGAAAAAACTTGTGCTTGATCTGCGTTTTGACCCGGGCGGGCTGCTGGGCTCCGCCGTGGATTTGGCCAGCGCGTTTTTGGGCGACGAAAAACTTATAGTCTACACCAAAGGCCGCAAGCCGGAATATTACCAGGAATATAAAGCGCCGGTAAAAGCGGAGTTTAAAGATATCCCCATGGTGCTTCTGGTAAACGAAGCGTCAGCCTCCGGCAGCGAGATTGTGGCCGGCGCGCTGCAGGACCACAAGCGCGCGGTGCTCGTCGGCGCGAGGACTTTTGGAAAGGCAAGTGTGCAGCAGCTGCAGCCGCTGGGGGACGGGTCCGCCCTGCGTCTTACGATAGCGTATTATTACACTCCGCTCGGCCGCCTGATACACAGAAATCATAAAGACCCTAAGACGGCGGGCACGGGCGGAATTATGCCGGATATCGTCGTAAAACCAAAGAAAGAAGACATGGTGCATATTTATACCTTATATAATATGGCCGTTTATACGCCCGGCAAAAAAACGGAATACGCCAAGATTAACGACGAAGCGCTTGACATAGCCAAAGATTTGTTAAACGACCCGGCCAAATACGCTCTGGCCATGGAAGGCAAGTACGAGCCGCCGAAAAAAGAGGAAACAAAGGAAACTCCCAAACCCGCGGAACAGAAAAAATAATGGATAAAGATTTTACAATTCTCGGCATTGAGACCACTTGCGACGAAACCTCCGCCGCGCTGCTGCGGGCTGACGGGACGCTTGTGTCCAACGTCGTGCATACGCAGATTGATATTCATAAAAAATACTGCGGCGTGGTGCCTGAGCTTGCCAGCCGCGCGCACGCGGTTAAAGTGGCGGAAGTCGTAAAAGAGGCTCTGGGCGAAAATAAAATTGACGCCGTGGCTTTTGCAAGCGGCCCGGGGCTGCCCGGCGGTCTTATGGTGGGCAGGATAGCGGCGGAGGCTGTCGCCGCGCTTCATAACGTGCCGGTTTACGGCGTGAATCATCTGGAAGGGCATTTGTTCGCGTGCGAATTTGATAAGGTTGAAGATAAGTTCAAAGCAGTAAAAACGCTTGAATTTCCGTTAATTACATTGATAGTAAGCGGCGGGCACACGGAACTTTGGCACTTAAAAAGCTACGGACGGTATAAAATTTTGGGCCGCACGCGGGACGACGCGGCCGGCGAAGCTTTTGATAAAGTGTCCAAACTTCTGGGCCTGGGTTACCCGGGCGGCCCGCCGGTGTCCAGGGAAGCGCTTAACGGAAATCCGGCGGCTGTAAAATTTCCGCGGCCGATGATGCGGGGCACTTTTGAATTTTCTTTCAGCGGCATAAAAACCGCGGTAAGTTATTATCTGCGCGACCATAAAGATATTAACAAGGCGGACGTTTGCGCCAGTTTTCAGGCGGCTGTTGTGGAA
>JAIRUU010000020.1 GCA_031254225.1 Candidatus Elusimicrobium euhamitermitis | reverse complement strand
AGCGCTTTTTTGACACTTTTAATTTTTTTGCTCCTTACATAGCTTTGGCTATGCTCTTCGCAAAAAAATTAAAATTGCCTAAAAAACCATCTCAGCGCGCAACGGGTTAGGACCGTTCTGCAACCTTATGAATTTTGACAGCGTAAAACAGTTTATAAAAGACAATAATTTCCCCGCCTACCGCGCCGCGCAGGTTAAGGACGCCGTCTATAAAAACGCCGTCTCTGCGTGGGATGAAGCCGCCACTTTGCCCTCTGACCTAAGAGAAAAACTTAAACAAAATTTCCCGCTGCTTAAATTTACGCTCGCCAAAATGCAGCACTCAAAAAAAGACCGCGCGGCAAAAGCGCTGTTAAAATTAGAAGACGGCCTGAAAATAGAAACCGTTTTAATGAACACCGGCGGCGCGTGGGCCGTCTGCGTTTCAACGCAGGTGGGCTGCCCCGTGGGGTGCAGCTTCTGTTTTACCGGCCGCATGAAATTTAAGCGGGACCTTACCGCGGAAGAAATTTCTGACCAGGCGCTCTTCTGGCTGCAATATATAAAAAAAGAAAAACTGGCGGAGCGTATAAGCAACGTCGTTTTCATGGGCATGGGCGAGCCGCTGTTAAATTATACAAACACCGTCAAAGCCGTAAAAGAAATTTCAAGCCCTGACAGGCTCGCCGTCGGAATGCGCCACATTTCAATTTCCACCTCGGGCGTTGCGGACAAATTTCATAACCTTGCCGTTGACCTGCCGCAGGCTAATCTTGCTCTTTCCCTGCACAGCGCGGACGACGAGGAAAGGGACAGAATCGTCCCGCTCAACCGCAAATTTAACCTTGAAACGCTGCAAAAAGCCCTGACGGAATATATAGCTATGACGGGCCGGCAGGTTTTTATAGAATACACGGTTGTGGACGGCGTTAACGACCGGCCTGAACATATCAGAAAACTCGGCAAATGGATTGCCGGCATAAAAGACAATTATCTTGTGCACGTAAATTTGATAGCCTGTAATAAAGCCCGCGGCGAAGTTACGCCGGAAAAAACAATAAAACTTTTCGCCAAAGGATTACAGGGCATGAACATAAGCGTCAGCATAAGGAAAAGTTTAGGCAACGATATTTCCGCCGCCTGCGGACAATTAGCAACGACGAGGTAAAACGCATGAAAAAATTATTAACGTTAACAGTTCTGTCAGTTTTTTTAGCCGCCTGCACGGGTTTTCTCGTGAAAGAGCCGGACTGGATACCCGCCGGCCCCGCTTTCGGCCCTTATAACGGCGCCGTTGACGTGGTTTCTGACCCTAAACAAATAACAAAACCGTACGGAAACCTGGGCATGGCACGGCTCAGAGGCGTGCCGAAAAATTCAAAAGATATCCAAAACGCTGTTGATACAATGACAAAATTCGTCGCCGCAAAAGGCGCAACGGGCATGCTGATAGCGCAGGAAGCGGAAGGCGACGGGACAACGGGCACGGTCATGCTCGTCGGCTACGCTATAAAATACAAGGACTCCGTTACGCCGGAAGACCAAAAAGCTATAGAGCAGTTTAAACTTATCGGCGTGGTGGACAATTACAAAAAATGAAAGTGAAAATTGCGGCATCGGTTGAAGACTGCGCCGCGTGGGCGGGCAGCGCCGTGGTTATTGACGTGCTGCGCAGCTCCACAACCGTATGCGCGCTGCTGTCCGCCGGCAAAAAAGATATTGTTTTGTACGGCGATAAAAATTTTGCCGCGGCTTTAAAACGCAAAAATCCCGCAGTTGAAATTTTTTCCGAGCTTGAATTTCCCGCAGACGTTAAACATAAAGATAATTCCCCTTTTACCGCCCTAAAAAGCAAACCGTCCCCGCAGGCGGTTATAGTAACCACGGCGGGCACGCCGGCGATAATGACGCTTAAAAAAGCGAAAAATATTTTTATGGGCGGCTTTTGCAATTTTTCCGCGCTGGCCGCGCATTTAAAAAAACTGGGCGGGCCCGTGCTGCTTGTGCCGTCAAACATTATCGCCCACAAAGAACATTTGGAAGACGATTTATGCGCGCAAAGCTTTAAACGCGCCCTTACCGGCGGCGAGCCTGATTGCGCTGCGGCGATAAAAAAGATAAAACAAAGCGCGCGTTTTAAAAAATTTTTATACGGCGGTCCAAAAACCGCAGCGCAAGACGCCGAAATTTGCCTGGCGGAAAATTCTCTGCCGCTTATTCCGCGGATAATACTAAACGGAAACCGCGGCGCAATAAACGCCTGCCGCGCCGAAGCGAAGCAAAGGCGGGCCGCGGCGCATAAGCCGCGGCGCAGCGAAGCGAAGACGGGCAAAAAAGCGGTAATACTTTTTTCCGGCGGAATGGATTCAACCGTCTGCCTATACTGGGCCCAAGCGCATGGTTATGAATGTCATACGCTGACAATTTCTTACGGCCAGAAACACGAAAAAGAAGTTTCCGTCGCGCGCGCTCTGGCCGCTGAAACCGCCGCGCAAACGCACTTTATAAAATTAAGTATGCCGTGGCTTGCCGGCGCAACGTCTTTGGCCGGCGGCAAAAAAATCCCGTCGCACAAGCTTATGGAAATAGGCAAAAAACTGCCCTCCACATATGTGCCGGCGCGTAATTTGGTTTTTGTCTCGCTGGCCGCTTCCCTGGCGGACAGCATAGGCGCGGAAGCTGTAGTTCTGGGCCCAAACGCCGTAGATTTTTCAGGCTACCCAGACTGCACGCCGCAGTTCTACGCGCCGCTTACGCAGGCGTTAAAAACAGGCACGCGGCTAGGCAAAAATTTTAAACTTTTAACGCCGCTTATAAAATTAAGAAAGGCGGAAATTATAAAACTGGGCCGCGCATTAAACGCGCCGCTTGAAAAAACCTGGAGCTGTTACAACGGCGGCAAAACGCCGTGCGGCAAATGCGACGCCTGCAAATTACGCGCGCAAGGTTTTAAACAGGCAAAGGAGAAATAAATGAAAAGATTAACGCTGCTTTTATTTTTACTTTTAATTTTTACCGCCGCTTATTGCGGCGATACCGCGGCGAAAACGCCAAGTTTAGGCATAGACCCGTCCGCCTTGGGCGCCGCGCAGAAAGAAAAGGACAAAGAGCAAAAAGAAATAGACGCGCTGCTTGAAAAATATAAAGCCGCCTCCGACGCGGACAAAAAAAATATCAAGGCCGAACTTACGCAAAAAATAACCGCGCGGGAAGAAGCGCGCATAAAAAGAGAGCGCGAAGAAATTGCGCGCCAGCAGGAAAAACTTAAAACCTGGTCCGCCGTTTTGGATAACGAAGAAAAAAATAAAACTGCGCTTGTAAATACCGAAACGGATAATTTAATAACGGGAAAAAAGACCGAGGCTCCGTGGGAAAAACTTAAAGCCGCGACAGAAAAGAAATCCGGCGACATAAAAAATAAAGCTCTCCAAAAAGCCGCCGAAGTTAAAAAATAACAAAACCGGTAAATTATCTTAATCTATAACATTTATTTCTGGAACAGCCCGCCGGCGGAGTGCCCAAAACCCCACCTAAAGATATGCAAATTTGTGAATCTGCCGTAGTGCTTCCCGTCACGCCTTCCGCGCCGCACCATATGGAATTATTCGCGCGGTAAAAAACTATCGTATATCTCCGGTCTCCAATTCTGTCAACAAGTATCTGCGTATTACCAAGATATAAAGCGAATTTCCCGTCAAGCAAATATAACATCTGACTCCAGCCGCTCGGGGTTTCGGCTGACTCATATGAAAACCCGACGTCTAAACCGTCAAAAGAAACCGGCCAGGAGCCGCTTTCCAGTTCATATCTTTTCGCCGCGTCAAAAGCGGCTCTGCCCAAAATAAAAGCTTCGGACGCGCGGGACCTTTCAACCGATTTTTGATATTGCGGAACGGCAATAGCGGCCAGTATGCCTATTATTAAAACAACCACAAGAAGTTCAATGAGAGTAAAAGCGTTCTGCCTAAGCATAACAATCCTCTTAACGGGAATATAAGGAAAGTATAAGACATCTTTTTCCCGCGGTCAATAAAATAGTTAATATAATACTTTTACAAACATAATAAATTATTGCAGATAATAATTTTAAATTATAACATAATTTTTATAAATGAAAAAGTCCGCGCCTAACCGGCGCGGACTTTTTTGTTTTTAATAAAATTACAGCAATACTTTTCTGGACAGGCGGACTTTGCCGTTATTGTCAATTTCCACCACTTTGACTTCAACGATATCGCCCATCTTTAAAACGTCTTCAACTTTGTTGATGCGTTTTTTGTCTATCTCGGAAATATGCAGCAGGCCGTCTTTGCCCGGAATAAGCTCCACAAAAGCGCCGAAGGGCTGTATGGAAACAACTTTGCCTTTGTAGATTTTATTAAGTTCAACTTCCGCCGTAAGCATTTCAACTTCCGCTTTGGCTATATCAAGCTTAGAGCCGTTTATAGCGGCAATCTGGACAACGCCGTCGTCGTTAACGTCAATTTTGCAGCCGGACTCTTCGCAGATTCTCTTGATGTTTTTGCCGCCCGGGCCGATAAGCGCGCCGATTTTGTCAACCGGAATTTTCATAGTGTGAATAGCGGGCGCGTTGGGAGAAATACTTTTGCGCGGCTCGTTTATCACGCTTTCCATATGGTCCATAATATGCATTCTGCCTTTAGTAGCCTGCGCTACTGCCTGGCGCAAAATGTCTATTGAAATGCCGCCGGCCAGTTTAACGTCCATCTGGAAAGCGGTAATGCCCTTGCGGGAGCCGGTTAATTTAAAATCCATGTCGCCCAGGTGGTCTTCCAGCCCCATGATGTCTGACAGAACGGCGTATTTTTCGCCCTCTTTAATCAAACCCATGGCAATGCCGGAGCACGGGGCTTTCATGGGCACGCCCGCGTCAAACAGGCACAATGACCCGCCGCAAACGCTGGCCATGGAAGACGAGCCGTTGGACTCCATAATATCAGACACAACTCTGATTGTGTAAGGGAATTTTTCTGCGTCCGGTATAAGCGGCAGCAAAGCGCGCCTTGCAAGCTCGCCGTGGCCGATTTCCCTTCTGCCCGGCGCTCTGTCCGGTTTGCATTCGCCGGTGGCAAAACCCGGGAAGTTGTAGTGAAGCATAAAAGTTTCGTCGTAAGTTTCTTCAAGCCCCTCAACCATCTGCGCGTCGCCCGAAGTGCCTAAAGTGCAGGTAACCAAACCCTGCGTCTGCCCGCGGGTAAATAACGCGGAGCCGTGCGCCCTGGGCAAAAGCCCGACGACGCTGTTCAGCGGGCGGATCTCGTCCGTCTTTCTGCCGTCCACGCGCACGCCCTTTTCAAGCACCAGCCTGCGGGATTCTTCATAGGATAAAGTTTCCATGCAAATGCCGGCGTAAACGCCGGCGTTGTCGCCGTGGGCTTCTTTAAGTTCGGCGGCAAAAGCTTCTTTAAGCAGCGCTATTTTAACGTCCCTTGTCTGCTTGTCGTAAAAAGCGTTTAAAATACCGGCCACTTCGCCGCGGTATTTGCCGTTTGCAAGAGAAATAACTTCCTGCGGCACGGCTTCCGGCGTAAAAGCAAATTTTTCTTTGCCGGCTTTCGCTTTAAGCTCAAGCTGCGCGCGGCACAAAGTTTCAATTTCCGGTTTTGCAACTTCCAAAGCCTTAATAACGTCCGCTTCGGCGACTTCTTTGGCACCGCCTTCAACCATCAGCATACCTTCCAGAGAGCCGGATATTACAAGGTCCATATCGCATTCTTTCTGTTCGGCCAGCGTCGGGTTAACCACGTAATTTCCGTTAAGCCTGCCAATCCTTACGGCGGCAACCGGCGTGTTAAACGGAATGGACGAAATGATTAAAGCGGTTGAAGAAGCCATGACCGCCAAAATTTCCGTGTCATAAACGCCGTCTGAAGACAGCACCATGGCCGTAACGTTAACCTCAGCCGTAAAACCGGCGGGAAACAGCGGGCGCAGAGAGCGGTCAATAATGCGGCTGGCCAGAGTTTCTTTTTTGCTGGCTCTTGCTTCTCTTTTGAAAAAACCGCCCGGTATTTTGCCGGCGGCGTAAGTTCGTTCTTTATAATTAACGGTTAAAGGCACAAAGTCCGAAATGCCCGGTTTCTGCTTTTTGTCAGACACTGCGGTGGAAAGGACCATAGCGTCCCCCATTCTGGCTATAACGCTTCCGTCCGCCTGTTTGGCCACCCAGCCCGTTTCTACGGACAGAGTCTTTCCCCCGACGTTTATGTCAAGTTTTGTTGTATTAGGATTCATTTATTATTTCCTTAAATTAAGTTCTTTTGTGATTTTGGAATAAGCCGCAAAATCAGATTTCTTCAGGTAAGCTAAAAGTCTTTTTCTCTGTCCGACAAGTTTGGACAGGCCTCTTTCGCCCGCATAATCTTTGGGGTTGGCTTTCAGGTGGTCTGATAAATATTTTATTCTTTCAGTGATGAGAGCAACCTGTACTCCGGCGCTGCCGGTGTCGTTTTCAGTTGTCTGAAATTTGCTTATGATGTCTTTTCTGTCGTTTACTGATAATACCATTGTTTTTTACTCTTCAGGCTGATAACGCAGACCGAGTTTTCCCCGCTTACTTCCAATATGGAAAACCAAGCGCGCGTCCGCCTTTCTCCTTTTTTAATTTTTCACTTCTTTTATATTATACAAAATAAAAAATCCCCCGCGGGGCGGGGGATCTCTTAAAGGACAAATCTAATTTTCGTTATCCTGCGGCGGTTCCTGATTTTTATTTATGTTATCTTCAGCCTTTTTAATTTCTTCCTTTAAATATTTAATTTGTTCGCTGAAAAAACTTTTAACGTCCTTTACGGCGGCGTTATAAGCGTTTACGACGGCGGAATAATCGCTGTCCCGTTCCACGGGAATTGTTTTAAAAGCGTACAGTTTGTTCTGATTTGCAAGAATTTTTTCGTTCTCTTGCAATACGCTTTTCATCTCCGCAAGCATTTTTTGGTTTGGATTATCGGACGTTTCAATAATCTGAGTAACCCATAAAATATCCGGCTGCACATAATTGAAAGCGTATTCCGTATATTTAAAAGCCTCGTTTACCGTGTTGGCCGGAAAAGCGCGGGAATATACCGCTCTGTCGCGTATATTCTTCACGGCCTGTTGTAAAACTGTGGCTTTTTGTTTGGAAGCTTCGTCAAACTCGTCAGAACTCATAGCCTTCGCGCCAACGGCAAAACATAAAACGGCAAACAACAAAAATAGTTTTTTCATATAATCTCCTGCTAACAGAATAATAAAGACGGAGTTTTTTTGCAAGAGGCAGCGTTATCTGGCCTCAATAGCCTCTATCATATCATTCAATCTTTTAACATGGTTTACAAACACGTTTTGGCACGACAGCACGGCCGCATTATAAGCATTACGTCTTTTGATATGTATACCGCTCGTCGCTTTTGTGTCCGGAATCTGTTCAAAGTGATACTGGTCATATACCGGATTTTTGTCCTTATCGTTAAATATTAAACTGACATCGGCAAGCATTTTCTTCTCGCTGTCAAAAATGCCCTTGCGGGAACGTTTGTCATTATAAGCGGGCGTGTCTCTGAAAACCGCATTGGTAATATCTGTAAGCTGTTGTTTGAGATAGCTGAAAGTTTTCTCGTTATAAGCATACGCGTGCACTACCTCTTTCAAATTCATATTGAAAGCATATGCCAGACTGTCGTTAACGTCCATTTTTGCCTCATTTAACGCCTTATGGCATACATCGGCGTGTCCCTGAAAGTCGGACAGCAAATCCGCCCGCGCGCCGGCGGCAAAACATAATACTGCAATAATAAAAATAAGTTTTTTCATAATATCTCCTTGTTATTAAAATAATAAAAAAGATTTGACGGCCGCACAAGGGCCGAAAGACCTATTTTGCAAATGGGCCTAATTTTTATCCAAATAAAAAAGTCCCGCCGGAAACGGCGGGACTTTTTAAACTTACGCTCAAAATTTCAGCCGGCGGTTTTATTCGCGCAAAACGCTCGGCACCGGCAGGTCGGCTACTTCAACCGCGGCGGATTTTACCGGCGTAAAAGTCTCTTCCTCAGCCTGCGCCGGCGCGGGCTGCGTTATAATTTGCGCGGGCTGCGGCTGCGCCGCCGTTTTTACCGGCTGCGCGCTTAACTGCTGCGGCGGATTGAGATTAGAATATTTGCCGCTCGGGTCCCACCACTGCGGCGGCTCGCCAGCGCACGCGGCAAGCGCGGCCGCGGCAAAAATAAATAAAAAAACTCTTACTAAAAATTTCATATTCATATTTTACATTTTTTTGCGGCCCTGTATAACTCTCCGGCTTTATAGGAACTCCTGACTAAAGGTCCTGCTGCTACGGCTTTAAAACCTGCGGACATTGCAAAATCTTTAAGCCGCGCATATTCTTCCGGCTCGGCGTAACGTCTTACGGCGTTATGCACTGGCGAAGGCGCAAGATACTGGCCCAAAGTCAGAATATCAACCTTGTTTGCGGCCAAATCTTCTATGACGGCGCGCAGCTGCGCTTCCGTCTCGCCCAAGCCCAGCATAATACCGCTTTTTGTCAAAATTTCAGGCATAATTTTCTTGCTTTCTTTAAGCAGATTAAGAGAGCGTTTATAATCAGCGCCCGCGCGCGCTTCGCCATAAAGCGCCGGAACTGTTTCAATATTATGCGCAAGCACGGCCGGCCCGGCGGACAAAACTGTTTGCAAACTTTCAATATTTCCGGCAAAATCCGGCACAAGCGGCTCAGCCAAAACGCCGCGGTTTTGGTTTTTAATTTCGGCAATCACGTCATAAAAATGCCGCGCGCCGCCGTCAGATAAATCATCGCGCGTAGGCGAAGTCAGCACAACGTATTTTATTCCCATCTCTTTGACGGCTTGCGCGGCGCGGCGCGGTTCGTCCGCGTCAACTGGCCGCGGGCAAGCGCGGCCAACGGCGCAAAATTTACAGCCGCGCGTGCAGTTGCCTCCCAGAATCATGATAGTGGTTTCGCCCGCCGCAAAACATTCTCCCCTGTTAGGGCATTTTGCCTCATGGCAGACGGTATGCAGCGCGCCGTCTTGCAAAGCACGGTCAACGCAGGCTGTGCTCCCGTCATGCAGCGCGGCTTTGTTTTTTGCTATAAGCTCTCTCAACCATGCCGGTACCATATTAAGTACAATTATATTAAATATGAAAAAAGCTTTAATTTTTATTCTGCTTATTCTTCCGCCGCTTGCATTTGCGCAACAGGATACCGCCGCTGCGCAGGCCGCCGCAAAAAACCAATATTTCGCAGGAGAACGCGAAGCCGCGCTTGAGGCTTATAAAGATATTTCCAAAAAAACAAACGGCAAAGAGGCGTTTTTAAACGCCGCGTTTATATCCATGGAACTCGGCCGCCCGCGCGACTGCACGGACATCGTCAACGCCGCGCTGAAAGTTTACCCTAAGGATACGGAACTTCTTGAATACCTGGGCGAAGCGTATCTTTCGGACGGACAATTTTTAGCGTCAGAGAAAATATTTTCGGCTTTAATAGAGCAGAATAAAAAAGATTTATATTATATTGACCTTGCCCGCAGCCGGCTCGGCCTGGGCGAGACTGACGCCGCGGCCGCCAGCCTTGAAACCGCGGCAAAAGGCGAAACGCTTGTTTCATATTCCAACTATATGCTCGGCGCGCTTTATGAGCAAAAGCAGGATTATTCCGCCGCGGAAAAATACTATCAAAAAGCCATAAACTATGACAGCCAGTTCCTTGAAGCGCGGCTGCGCTACGCCGGAGTTTTGGAAAAACTGCAAAACATAAACGAAGCGTGGAAGCAGTACCGCACAGTCTACACCGCGGACAGAAATATTGAAGCCGCCAAAAAAGCCATGGACGCGATGGAGCCAAAACTTACCAAAACCAAGCAGGAACTTTTACAGCCCAAAGAAATTACGGAACACACGGCAATAAAAGAAATAGCGGCGGACGCGGAAAGCAGCGCCATAATAAAAGTGGGAATAGGCGCAAAGGCGGACGGCTCACCATCCACGCGGGACGCGCTTGTTTTTAACGTAAACGGAAATTTTCAAATAGCTGATTCAAAAACAGGCGCGCTTGTCGCCGCGGGCAGCAAAGACGAAAACTGGGAAATTAAAATAATAAAAGGCAAAACATATATAATACCGCCCAAAAAACCGCAGATACTTTTCACGTCGTCAATAACGATAAAGCCCGTTCCGTCGGACGCGCAGACGCCGACGATAGTACTCCGCAAAATCATAACCGGCGCTTCCATGACCTGGGCAAGCGAGGACGACAAAGAATACCGCGGCGACATTGAAGTAAATTATAACCGCGCGCTTAAAACGCTCGTCGTAATAAACCATGTAAATATTGAAGATTACCTCGCGGGCGTGCTGGCGTCCGAAATGCCGCCGCGTTTCCCGCAGGAAGCGCTGCGCGCGCAGGCCGTGCTTGCGCGGACATACGCGCTGCGCCACCTGAGCCGCCACAAAAAATACGGCTATGACCTCTGCGATACGCAGAACTGCCAGGTTTACGGCGGCGTGCAGGCTGAAAGCGAGCCCACGACAAACGCCGTAAAAGCGACCGAGGGCGTAATGCTGGATTATAACGGCAAACCCGCGGACACGGTGTTTTCGTCCAACTGCGGCGGCTTTACGCAAAGTTCAAAAGACGCCGGCTGGTCCCAGTCCCCGTATCTGGTGCCTACGAGCGACTATAAAAATTTTGATTTTGCAAACCTGCAGCCTTACCAGTTTAAAGAATTACTGCAGTACCCGCAGGACGCTTACAGCAAATTTACGCGCTTTTTAAGCCCCGCGTCATACCGCTGGGCCCGCGTCGTACAGGAAAGCGATTTGCGGGACGTCATCAAAAAAAATAAAAAGGATATCGGCAGAATTTTGAGCATTGTTCCGACGGAAAGGAGTATAAGCGGTTACGCCAGCAAAGTTCTGGTAACAGGCGAAAAAGGCTCGGTAACGCTGGAAAAAGAAAACAGCATAAGGCGCAATCTCGCGCTCGGCATGCTGCGCAGCGCTTATTTTATAGTGCAGCCAGTTTACGTCAACAAAGAATTAAAAGAATTTGTATTTTTCGGCGGCGGCTGGGGCCACGGCGTGGGTTTCTGCCAGACCGGCGCCGCCGGCCGCGCGGACGAAGGCCAGAAATACGAAGATATTATTTTACACTATTACCCGGGCACCGAACTAAAAGATATAAGAAAAAACTAAATCCTGCAGGGCAAAAAACATAAATAAAGATTCCTGAGTTTAGCTTACGCATACATTTTGCGCGTTGCCTGCGCGCAGATACAGTCCCGCGTTATTTTACGTTTTAAAACAAATATGGAAAATAACCGTAAATTATTATCAGTAATAATTAATAGCGGCGGCGGTAATGTTACTTATTCTATTTCCTTGCCCGTACGCGGCGGATTTTCTATACTTCCTTCATATCTCCGCTAAAAGGAATATATTTTTTATGAACAAAGGTTTTACACTTATAGAACTATTGGTGGTAGTTTTGATAATAGGCATTTTGGCCGCCGTCGCGCTACCGATGTATAATAACGCCGTTGAAAAAAGCAGGGCGTCCGAAGCTTTTCTAAACGCTAAAGCGGTCAAAGACGCGCAGCAAAGATATTTCCTGGAAACGGGCCAATATACAGATAATTTCAGCGACCTTGATATTGAACTGCCTGGCACGTTGACCGGCGGCAGGCTTAATACAAAATATTTTTCCGGCGTTATTGTTTTAGCGCCGTCTTACGCCTATGTTTCCTACCAAAGGCTACCTCTGTCCGGCGCTTATGCTATTTTATTGAATTTTAAAGACAACAGAATACACTGCTATTCAATGGCGCAGCAATATGACAGAATTTGCCAGTCTCTCGGCGCAACGCCCGTTACCGTACAGTTAGATAATACCGCTTGTCCCTATCACCAGTGTTATCAGATACAATAATTAAATCCTGCCGTCCATTTCGCGCAGGACCCTTATTCTGTCCTGCGTCGGCGGGTGGGTGGCGGACATGCCGCTTAAAAAAGAAAAAAGGCCGCGTTTCTTAAGCGGATTTTCTATGCACATGGCGGCCACCGGCTCATGGTCGCTCAAAGATTCCACGACACTGTCGCCCGAAATTTTTTCAAGCGCGGAAGCCAGCGCTGCCGGATTACGCGTCAAAAGCGCGGACGTTGCGTCCGCCTGGTATTCCCGCCTGCGCGACAATGCCAGCCTTATCAGCGGCGCCACCATATAGCCGTATATCAGACAAACAACAGCTGCCGCAAAAATTAAAAACGCGCCTTTGCCCCTTCTGCCGCGGCCGCCGCGCAGCCCGCCGAAACGCAGCAAAAATAATCCCGCAAAAGTAAAAAATGCTATGCCGGACACGACTACCAGCATAAGCCTTATGTCGCGGTTGCCGATATGAGCCATTTCATGCGCTATTACCGTCTCAAGTTCCTGGCGGTTAAGCTTTGCAATAATGCCCGACGTAAGCGCGATAGCCGCGTGCTGCGGGTCCCTCCCAGTGGCAAAAGCGTTAAGAGAACTGTCGTTCATCAGATAAATTTTCGGCGTGGGAAGACCGGCGGCTATGGCGACAGCGTCCGTCAACTCATAAATTTCAGGATTGCTGTCGCGCGTAATTTCAACCGCGCCGGCGGAAGACAAAATCATGTTGCCGCCCACAAAATAGCTTATTACTATCCACACAATAACCAGCGCGACGGCAGCCGGAATAATATACATGGAAAAATAATTTGCGTACGCCACGGTGCCGGCTTGGTAAAGCGCGCCGTCCGCGCTTTCCGCGTTAATCACAAAAGGCGTAACCAGCAGAATGGTAATGTACGCAAGAACGGCAAATAACAGCGGGAACAGCAGAACTATCAAAACCGTTCTGCGTTTATTCTCGTCAATAAAATCGTATGTGGTTTTCATTTGGATTAGTTTCCCCCTTCTTGTCTCCCGCAAGAGAAGCAGGAAGGGGGAAGAAAATAAATTTAGAACTTAACCTGCACGGCCTGCCTTGCGGCTTCTTCCGTCTCAAAAAACTTCTCTTTCTGGAAGCTGAACATATTGGCTATAATATTGCTCGGGAACTGCTCAACTTTAGTGTTAAGCGCAAGCACGTTGCCGTTATAAAACCTGCGCGCGGCCTGTATTTTGTCCTCGGTGTCTCTGAGTTCGCCCTGAAGCTGCAAAAAGTTTTGGTTGGCTTTTAATTCCGGATAATTTTCCTGCAAAGCAAAAAGGCTTTTTAAAGTGCCGGACAAAATGTTTTCATTTTTAGCCAGCGCCTCCGGGTCGCGCGGGCCGTTCATGGCCATGTTGCGCGCCTGTATGACCTTTTCAAAAGTTCCGCTTTCGTGCGCGGCATAGCCTTTGACCGTTTCAACCAAATTTGGAATAAGATCATAGCGGCGTTTCATCTGGACGTCAATATCGCTCCACGCTTCTCTGACGCGGTTGCGCAGCGTCACAAACCCGTTATAAGACGCGGCGAGATAAACAACAAAAATTACTATTACTGCAATTATAATTACCGTTATCATTTTTTCTCCTCTTTCTTATTGTGATATAACATATAGCGTGAAGTTTCATAAACGGCGTGCGCCATATTTTCCATCTTATCAAATAATTCTTTATTTTTGTCCCGCAGGTTGACGTTATAATTCTGCGTATCGCCGAATTTATACAAACCCTTTGAGCCGGCTTTGTCAATATAAAAATTTTCTCCCGCGACGTAAGAAATTACCGGCGGATATACCGACCAGCCGAAAACCAGCGCGCCTTCTTTATTTTTATACGCAGGGTCCAGCACGTCGCGCCCGAGGGCGGACGTGCGGTACGGCAAGCCTATTAAAGCTGTGACGGTAGGCATAAGGTCAACCTCGCTTACCGCTCTGTCAATCACCGCCGGCTTAACCAGCGCGGGCGCGTGGATTATCAGCGGCACCTGGTGGTTAATCAAATTATATTCCACGTAACCGCGCGGCATGTTGACTGATTTCGCGGCCGCCAGCCCGTGGTCCCCGTAAATAACAAAAACCGTATCTTTATAATAAGGGCTCTGTTGCGCCGTCTTTATAAATTCGCCCAGCGCGTAATCGGAAAACCGCAGCGAATTATATTCTTCAAGCGAATTAAAACTATGGTCCACCAGCTCGTCCTGCGTCAAACCCGTAACTTCCTGAAAATCGCCGTGGTTTTTAGGGATAGTGTAAGGCCTGTGGTAACCGGCCGTCTGTATAACCGCAAAGAAAGGTTTGGTTTCTTTCTTTAAAACCGCGTCGGCCTCGTGGAATAAATCCCAGTCGGAAATCCCCCACACGTCGCTGCGCGGGGAAGAATAATCCCCTTCTTCATACAGCCGCAGCCCGTCAATGTTATGGGAAAGGAAACCGCGTATATTGCCCCAGCTCGCGCTGCCGCCGATAAAATACATTTTTTCATAGCCGTCATAACCGTTGGCAATCAAATTTTGGTTGACGATAAGCGGGTTGCGGGAGCTGGTCTGGAAAGACGTAACATCCGGTATGCCGGAAAGCGCGGCAAACACGCTGCGCGCCGTGGCGGACGTGGGCGCGTAATACTGCGAAAACAGCAAAGAATTTTCCGCCAGTTTTTTGGCGTTCGGCGTGGTGTCAAATTTCCCGTCGTTGGCAAAAGAAGACTTGTTCCACGCGAAACTTTCCATGAAAATTAAAACCACGTTATATTTTTTGCCGAGATTTTTGCCCGCGCGCACGCGTTCAAAATTTAAAGCGTTTATATCGGGTTTATCCACGCCCAGATAGTCCGCCATAATAGGATAATACTGTTTAACCTTTTCAATATCATAAGGAACTTCTTTGGCAAAACTGTAAGTGTCCACAATATTAAGCACGGGGTTTAAAGTGCAGTTTGAAACAAAATTATTGCTGGTAAAATAAGCGTTGCTCCACCGCAGCGGATACTGGCCCAGCTCGCCCCAGCACGCCGCAAAAGTAAGCACAAGCAGACCGGCGCCCCAGGCCGTTTTTTTCTTCCACCCGTCTTTCTGCCCGTTTATCCCGAGATTAATAAAGAACGACGCAAACTTATATATAACAAAAATAAGGACGAGAAACCCGAGCGTCCCCCAAACCACCGGATAAGTCTGCCAAACCATTTCAAAAGAAATAAAAGCGTTCTCAAGATATTTGAACACGGACGCGTTTACCCTTATGGCTAGATAGGAATAGTGCGCGAAATCCGCCGCGTAAGACAGGCAAACCACCGTCAGAATAACGGTATAAAAAGACGCCAGAATAACT
>JAIRUU010000120.1 GCA_031254225.1 Candidatus Elusimicrobium euhamitermitis | reverse complement strand
CGGTTAAAACCCGCTCGGGTTACACTCCTTACGCCGCGGCGCAGGAAAGAAAATTTGTGGACATGCTCGCGCTTTTCAAAAAAAATAACATAACGCATTAAAATCCTGTAATATATTTTAGCTGTACACAGAGGGCCGAAAGACCTATTTTCAAATAGGCCTTTCGGCCCTTGTCCTTATGCGTGCGATATGTAATATTATAGTATGCAAAAAGTATCATCACGCATAAAGGTTTTTAACTATTTTTTCAGAAGAACGCTCAGCGTTCTTCTGGCTTTTTCCGTTTTCTTTTCAACGTTCCCGCAGGAATTATTCGCGCAGTTGTCAATTTCCAAAAAACAAAATTCGGCCGGCGTAAAATTTTATCAAAAGGCAGACGGTGTGTGGGACTATGAATTTACGGGCGAAGGGCCGTGGTCCGGAAAAAACAGCATAAAGAATCTGGCCGCGCGCGAAGATATTATAAAAGCGGGCAGAGAAGCGGACATGGGTTATGCGGAAGAGTGGGCAAGGCAGAAAGGCCTGATGACGTATGAGGAATTTAAAGTAGAAACCGGAACGGAAAACGCCGCGTGGTACGCCGGTTATATAAAAGAAAATAAAGCTTTGCTTGAGCAAATAAAACAAGCGAATGCATGGATGAACGGCGGTATAAAAACAGAGGATGATTTAAGCGCGTGGGGCGGGGAATATTTGAAAGAAGAGGCTGGCAGGCTGCGCCTGATTGACGCAATTAAGAAAGAGCCGGACGTTAAAATAAAGACCGAAAAGCAGCAAGAATTAACTGAGCTGGTGCGGCGGGAAATATTATTTGTCGGCGAATACCGCCGCGAATTTTTGAAATATCTGGAAACCGCCGGCGAGAAAGCTTACAGGCACAGCAATATAGAAGCGCTGCTTGAACTTTACGGGAAAATGGGGCTGGGCGAAGGGGAAAGGGAACGCGGCCTTGAATATTTGAAAAAAGTCGCGCGCGGCATGGGCGGATACTGCGATAATGGTTTACTCAGCAAAGACACTCTGTCCTTCGGAAAAGCGCGCGATAACAGAGACGCGATGTGCGTTGAAATGAGCAAGGCTTTATACGGCATAGGTTTGCTGGGCGGGGAAAGCGACGCGCAAGACATAGACAATGCGCTGGAAAAATATTATTTAACGCGCGGCGGAACGTCTGTGCTGGTAAACGGGTTAAGCGGTTTGCTGACGCTCAGGGCTTACGGTAAAATAAGAGGTTTTATCCTCGGACAGGTTGAAAGGGATATTTTGGAAAAAGGGTATATGGACAGCGGCATTGACGCGGCGTTTTTCAGCCCGTGGGCGGCGGCCGTGGGAGAGTTAATCAGCGGCAGATATAATAATAAAATAACGGAGCTTGGGAATTACAGCGTCGGCAATAAAGTTTATGTTGAGGGACTGAGCGACAGGAACCCCGAGCTTGGAAATATTTGGGAAGACGTCGGGCAAATGATAGCCGAAGACGACAGTCCGGAAATGAAAGATTTGTGCGAATATATTTTGGGCCAAATCAACGTGGCGGAATATAAAGACGGCGCAAAAAAAGTTACCGCAATAGGAAACAAGCAGCTTGTGACCGGCATACTGAGCGCAAAAAGCGTAAAGAGCGGGAAAATAATACAAGGCTGCGGAAGCGCTGAAGAAGTATATTTAAAATCATTATATCAGACGACGTGGAGCGATTTGTCCGAAGCTTCAGAGCGGCGTCTGAAAAATAAAGTTTTTGATTTATATGATTATTACGGCGGTAAAAAACCCGATTGGCTTGCCGCTGCAAAATACGACGACAAAAAGCAGCGGTCATATGAAAGATACGGCCGCGTTGCAACCGCCGCGCGGCTGGCAGATTTGGGTATAGTTACCGTGGGCGCATTGAGCATAGCGTGGGGGCTTGGCAAAAGTCTGATAAGCGGGATAAAAGTTATAAGAGCGGCAAAGCAGGCGGGCGCGATAGGGGATATTTGGAAGATAGGCAAAAGCGCGGCAAATATAAGAGCGCTTAACGCGTACCGCGCGCAGATATGGGGCGTGGAAAATTTTGGCGCGGTCAGAGCAGGAAGCGCGGCGTTTGCGGCGGACGCGGGCCTTGGCACAAATATAAGCGCGAGTAAACTGCCGTCTCAAAAAATTATTATAAATCCCGACGATATGTCTTTTGCCGGCGGAAAAGCACGGACGCCGGAAATAGTAAATAACGCCGCGGCGCGCAGGATTGCAAGCAGGCGTCCGCAGGTGCCCGCGAAAGGCTTTGGGGAAAATATCGGGTCAGTAAAAACGGAAGCGGGGCCTTGGAAGAACGCGGGCGGAAAAACGGCCGGCGATATTGAAATAGAAAAAGCGCTGGAGCAAAGCGGATATCGCAAAGAGTTCGGCCCGGGCGGCAAAAGCTATCGTTACGTCAGAGAAAGCTGGACAGCGGAAAACGCCGGAGAGTGGACAAAGATTGAATTGCGGGAAAATTTCGGCGCGAAAGAATTGCGGCTTGAAAAAGAATATTTGGCAAAGAACGGATTAGAGATAGAAAAAAGCGGCAACGGGAAATATTTCAGGTATAAAAGCGCGGGCGGCGGGCAGTCAAAAGTAATGCTTGATTTAAGGCAAAACGTCACGGCATGGGACAAAGAAGGGAAAATCATAACATATGAAGTTGAAGGTAAAATATACAAATACGACGCCAGATACGACGGCAATATAAACGCGGGGACATTGGCGGACGATAATATTGCGGCGCTGCACAGAAGAGTAAATAATCCGCGCGACCCGCTGCGCCGGCAGTATAAAAATGTAAACGGACAGCTGGTGTTGGCGGGTGATAAAGAACTCGGGATAGTAGCTGAAACTTTCGGGCTCAAACGCCCCAAGGCGCCGGCGCTGACGGAAGAAGCTGACCTCAGAGGCATGACGGAGGAGCCGTTTGGCAACGCAAGCCGCGTCACGCTGCCGGTAAAATCAAAAAGGCCGCAGGTAATAAAAGCCGTAAATATGCTCGGCGACGCGTCGGTGGCGGCAACGGCGTTTATTGCGCCGGCCAATGAAGCCGCGATAACCGTCGCGGCGCAGACGCCGGTTGCCGTTGTAAGAACCGCGGAAATGCCGAATGCTTTTAACGGGGTAGAATTAATAAAACCGACAGCAACTCCTGGCCCGGGCAAGCTTAGCGACGCGTTTAAAATAAGATTTAACGACATGGGCGGCAAGCTGATAAGAAACGCGGCGGAAGGCGCGGGCTTTGAATTAGGCAGAGGCAATTACGCGGGCCTTGCGGCCGGCAGTATGTTATATAACTCATTCGTATACGCGCCCTTAAAAGCGTTGTCTTATTTTGACGCGGGCAAAACTTCTCAGGCGCAGGCGCTCGGTCAAAAAATAAATACCGTGCAACAAGCGCAAAACGTTAATCCCTCAATATCTTCACAGGCGATAAAAATCCCGCTGCGCCCGCTTAACGCGGAAAGGATAGCCGCGCTTTCATTAGTGCCGGTTGTGCCGCGCGGCTTTACCGCCGGCGACGTTTCGCCCGCGGAAAATATACTGCCGGAAAATTCCGGCGGATATATGTATATTTTTGGAAAGAAAATTTATGATAATAGGACCGCGGATTCAAATCCCTTAAACCGCTTTGCGGAAATGGTATGGCGGCAAATTAGAAACGGCAGTGAGGACGGCGCGGCAAAAATGTCCGCTTTTCCGCCGTTTGACGCTCTTAGATTTGCGTTTTTAAATAACAGGAACGTGTCCGAAAAAGTTTTAAAAGAGACTATAAAAGAAATTTTAAAATCCGCGTTTGAGCGTTTTGAACACGAGCTGTTTAAGGGCGACAGAGAAGTTACGTGGGAGGGAGATTTATTAAAAGACGCGCGCTTCCAGAATATTCTTATTGATAATATGGGAGATGTTTTGCAACGCGCCGGATTAAACGCTTCGGAGAAAGAATTTTTTCAAAAAGCGTTTTACCGCGGTCTGAGCGAATATATTTCCGGCCCGGACTATAAACTGTATATGGAGCAGAAAAAAGGCCCGTACGGCTTTGCCCGCCGGTACTCTTATGACAGAAATAATTCCGGTCCGCTTAATATTATAATGGACGAAGACGGCGTTATTTTTGAAGGAATGTACGTCAATTATCCGGAATTTTTTAAGGACGTTGAAAACAATACTTTTCCCGCTTTCAGTCTTAATGATCGGCGCGCGCTGAGGACAATACTCAACGAAGCGGCTTATAACGCCGCGCGCGTTATTTCCGAAAACGCGGAAAAAGGCGATTGGAAAGCAAATCCCATAACCCCCGTTCTTTACGCCGAACTCAAAAAATCATTTGAAAATAATCCTTATCTTTCCGCCGCGGCAAAAGAAAAATTTAATTATGAACTGGGCAAACGTATCAGCAATGAGGGAATATCGCAGGATGATTTGTTCAGGTCAATGTATTCTTCGGAAACCCTCGCGGTCGTTGATAACGCGGAGAAAATTCCGGACGTAAAATTGAGACCGGAGGCGCGCCTGCTCGCGCGCGTGCTGCTTACAAAAGCATGGGGAATGTCGCAAACGCTGGAAGGAGTTTATCGCAGAGCGGACGTTTTTATTTCGCAAAACGCCTATCTGAACGCGGAAGAAAAACGAGGGCTTTTAAAAGGTCTTGACGAAGAAATATTCCGCATAAGAAAAGTTATTGCCGATACCAAAGACAACGCCGCCAACCGCCTCCTTTACGGCGGCTTGCCGCTGCCGCAGATTATCTGGCAGGGCGTTCAAGCTTTGAAAAATATTCTTTCTCCGTATGATTTTCTGGTTTTGGAAAAATTCGGCGGGCATAATGTCTGGAAAGTTATGGACGCAAAAACCGGCGCGTTATACGCGGCCAAAGTCGCTTTTGACGGCAGCAGGGATGAAGTTGAAACGCTTAAAGCGCTTGATGAATTTGACAAAGAATATACGCCGCGCTATATTGAATTTGCGCACAGCAAATATGTTGAAACGGACAATGCCGCCCTCGGAAAAAAAATTATTGAAAGTCAATTCCGCAATCCTTACGCGAATTTCAGCGTGCAGAACCTGCTGGCAACCGGCTCGGCGTATTTGACGGAGTATATTAATATTTCCGGCAGGCCTTTGAAGGATATGGTCAGATACGGTTTTGCGCAGTCTTCTTTGAACAAAAAAATAACAAGGGACGAATGGCAGGATATAGTTGATCTTATAAAAGCGCTTCACGCGCGCGGGCTGCGCCATTATGATTTGGAACATAATATGTTTTTTGAGCGTCTGCCTTCGGGGCGGCTTAAAGTAAC
>JAIRUU010000117.1 GCA_031254225.1 Candidatus Elusimicrobium euhamitermitis | reverse complement strand
TAAGCAGCAAAGACGCCGCTATAACCCAGCCCACAAGGCCGCGTCCGGCGAGGAAATAACCTTCTTCCGTGCCGGTGTTTGCGTGTTTGGTTTTATAATAAGCCAAAGCAAGCACGGACAAAGTGAAAACAACAAACGCTAACAGTGATATGAACATAATTCTCCTATTACAATGGTATTTGCTCGTTGACGGCGAAACTTAAGTTCCAGCTGTATGACTGCAGAGGACGTATTTCACTTATTTTTCTGATTTTATTGCCTACGTACAAATCGTCGTAAACGCCGGTGCAGGGCTCAAGCGCTATGTTATAATCCCCGCGGTAGCCGCCCTGGGTTTTCCAAACGCCGAGGTACGGTACCTGCAAAGCGTCGCAGCGGTAAATTAAAGTGTCGCCGGTGTCTTCATGTTTTACGCCGCACCAGCCTTCAGTATTTTTTTGTAAAAAATAAAATTTTTCGCAGTTGCGCGCGGCGGGGGGCTGCACGGCGGACATGTCAATTCTTTTGCCGTGTACGGATTTTGTCTTCGGATAAGAGTGTATTGTTCCCCACGGGCCTAATGTCTGGGTGGAATGTTCAACCGTCATAATTTTGTCAAGCTGCGGCGGGGTTAAAATTTTTGTTTTGGGCGTGCACTGCAAAAGCGCGTGCAGAGCCCAGATAAATTTAAAATTTTCGGTTTCTGAAATGTTTCTGACGGTGTAGCGGAATTCAACTTTATTGTTTTTGAGGGCGGCTTCTCTTGTAAAAGTATAAGGCAGTTTAGGACTTTTGACTTCGGCGGTAAAACCGTTTTCTTCGGTTTCTGTTATCGTCCACGGCAGCGCCCAGATTTCGCCGTGGTCCGGTATAATAATATTTTCTTTGCCCGGGTAAGGACAGCGGTCAATGGACGGGAAAACTTCGTCGTACCCGCTGGAGTCGTAATCGCTGAAAGCCGCGCCGTAGGGGGGGATTTTCAATGTTTTATCAAGAGTCTGATATAAAAATTCCCTTCCTGTTTTTTTATCAAGAAGGGAAACCATTTTACAGCCGTAAGACGGAATAAATTCCGTTTTAATAAGGTCATTTTCTAAAATAACGCTATGGAGATTTTTAAAAGAGGCTTGTTTCATATCTACAGACCACTGTACTATATTTTTTGTCAATTTTGCAAGCATGCTTTTTCCAAGCCTAAAAAAAACCGCCGGCTGTGTCAGCCGGCGGTTTTTTGTCATAAAACTTATTTAGCTAAAGCGGTAAGGCCCGGCAGTTCCTGGCCTTCCACAAATTCCATGCTTGCGCCGCCGCCGGTGGAGCAGTGGCTCATTTCGGAAGTTTTCATTTTGGCTTTTTTGAGGACGTTTAAAGAGTCCCCGCCGCCGATAATCGTAACCGCGCCTTTTTTGGTCGCTTCCGCCATGGTTTTGGCCACGGCAAACGAGCCCTTTTCAAAGTTGCTCATTTCAAAAGCGCCGACGGGGCCGTTCCAGAATATCGTTTTGCATTCCAAAAGTTTTTTGTCAAACAGCTGCACGGTTTTGGGGCCTATATCAAGGCCCATCTGGCCGTCCGGCACGTTGGCGTCTTTTGTGGTCATGACGGGCGTGTCGTTGGAAAATTCCGCGCTGCAAACGTGGTCAACGGGCAGCAAAACTTCAACGCCTTTCTTTTTTGCTTTGGCAAGGACGCCTTTGGCTTCCTCAATTTTATCAGCTTCCATCAAAGATTTGCCCGTCGTAAAACCCTGGGCTTTTAGGAAAGTGTAAGCCATGCCGCCGCCTATAACAAGCACGTTCACTTTGTCAATGAGCGCGTTTAAAACCATAATTTTGTCAGACACTTTCGCGCCGCCGATTATCGCGGCGAACGGGCGTTTGGGATTAGCCAGCGCGTCGCCCAAAAATTCAACTTCTTTCTGCACGAGAAAACCTATGCCGCCGGGCAGCAGTTTTGCAATCGCGCTGGTGCTTGCGTGCGCGCGGTGCACTGTGCCGAAAGCTTCCTGCACAAAAACCTCTCCGTTCTTGGCAAGCTCTTTGGCAAAGTTTGCGTCATTGGCTTCTTCTTCAGGGTGAAAGCGCAGATTTTCCAAAAGGACTATTTCTTTATTTTTAGCCGCTTTGATAGCGTCCTGCGCGGGTTTCCCTATGCAGTCTGACGCAAAGTGAACTTTTACGCCGAACACTTTTTCAACTTCCGGCGCCACGGGTTTTAAAGAAAATTCCGGGTTAACTTTGCCTTTCGGGCGGCCGAGGTGGGCCATGAGAACTATTTTGCAATTATTGTCCAAAAGATATTTAATCGTTTTTTCCGTCGCGGTAATGCGTTTGTTGTTTGAAACGACGCCGTTTTCCAGCGGCACGTTGTAGTCAACGCGCGCGAGAACGGTTTTGTTTTTAAGGTCCAAATCCTGCATTTTTTTAATATTTTTAAGTTCCATATTTACCTCTTTTAGATGTGTATCGTAACATCTATATTATATCAAAATGCAAAAAAGCCGCGCTGTTAAGCGCGGCTAAAAATCACGGCGGGATTACTTTTTAATTTTTTTGAAAT
Organism: Candidatus Elusimicrobium euhamitermitis; assembly: GCA_031254225.1. Classification (GTDB taxonomy): domain Bacteria; phylum Elusimicrobiota; class Elusimicrobia; order Elusimicrobiales; family Elusimicrobiaceae; genus Elusimicrobium; species Elusimicrobium euhamitermitis. The sequence goes on along the minus strand of JAIRUU010000117.1, from coordinate 7,730 downwards.
TATATTTTGTAGTAATTTTACCGTTTGGTAGAACGTAAATTATTTTACCGTCTATGGAATATACGTTAGGCAGGCCTTTGCGCCGGTTGTTATCTTGGGCTTTTTTTACCGCGCGGTTTGCGATTAAGGTCATTCTTTCTAAAAAAGTCATTTTACACTCTCTAAAAACTTGCTAAAAAGTTCTTCATTAATTATATCTGAATTTTTTGCGACCGGAAACACCTGTTTGCCGCCGTTATAAAATAAAATCCATTCATCTGAAATATTCTTATATATGTTCCAAAAATTTATTTTACTTCTTGTAAAACGCCTTTTTACATCTTCCGCCGGAACGTCATGACCGCCGTTTAGAACACGTATGCGTATTCTGTCCAGGCAGATTTCAGGATTGTCCACAAAAATATACAAAATTATTATTTTATATCCCAGTTTTTTTGCTTTTTTAACGGTTTTGATATGGTTGTTGCCGGAGAGAGCGCTTTCCACTGCCGTTTGCGCCAGTTAAAATATAAAATTTTTTAGCCATTAAGATTATTCTAGCAAATAAAAAAGCCCGCGCCGTACGGCGTGGGCTTTTTCTGTTATTAAACTTATTTATTGACTGAGGCCATGTGGACGATAAGGTCCAGACATTTATTGGAATATCCGACTTCGTTATCGTACCAGGAAACTACTTTGACGAAAGTGTCCGTCAATGCTATACCGGCTTTGGCGTCAAAAATTGACGTAAGCGGGCAGCCCAAATAATCTGACGAAACAACTTCTTCTTCCGTGTAGCCCAAAATGCCTTTCATTTCGTTCTCTGACGCGCGTTTCATTTCCGCGCAGATGTCTTTGTAGGCGGCGGGTTTGGCGAGGTTGACGGTTAAGTCAACGACGGAAACGTCCAGCGTCGGCACGCGGAAAGACATTCCGGTCAGCTTGCCGTTGAGGGTGGGGATAACTTTGCCCACGGCTTTCGCCGCGCCGGTGGACGACGGTATAATATTGCCGCTCGCGGCTCTGCCGCCTCTCCAGTCTTTGGAGGACGGGCCGTCAACGGTTTTCTGCGTGGCGGTGGTGGAGTGCACGGTCGTCATAAGACCGTCTTTAATGCCCCATTTGTCATGCAAAACTTTTGCTATGGGCGCCAGGCAGTTGGTGGTGCAGGAAGCGTTGGAAACAAACTGCGTGCCTTTGACGTAAGATTTTTCGTTCACGCCGCAGACGAACATGGGAGTATCGTCTTTTGACGGAGCGGACATTACGACATATTTCGCGCCGGCTTTGATGTGCGCCGCGCATTTTTCTTTATCTAAAAATAAACCCGTTGATTCAAGCACGTATTCCGCGCCGACTTCGTTCCATTTAAGTTCCGCCGGATCTTTGGCCGCGGTTACGCGGATTTTTTTACCGTTTACGGTAAGCGTGCTGTTTTTAACGTCGGCTTCCACCGTGCCGTTAAACCTGCCGTGCATGGTGTCATATTTAAGCATATAAGCCATGTAGTCAACGCTGAGCAAATCGTTTATGCCGACTACTTCAATATCCTTCCTGTTTACCGCCGCTCTGAAAACTAATCTGCCTATACGGCCGAAGCCGTTAATACCAACTTTAATTGCCATATACTCCTCCGTTAATTTTGTACTTAACCTATATATATTTTACAATATTTTACTTCGTTTAAATAAAAAAACACCTGCCGTAGGCAGGTGTTTTTTATTCATGCTAAAACGGCTTATTTGCTTTTTGCCGTAAGGTTCTTAATCATGTCGTTGGCGGCTCTTACGCCGGCCTGACAATCTTCGTTCTTAGGGTCAAGCTTAATACAGTCCTGCCAGGTTTTCAACGAGCCTTTATAATTGGCGAGGTCAAACTGTTTAAGACCGTCTAAGTATTTCTGCTGCGCGGCGGCGACTTTGGGGTCAACGGGCGGCACAACAGGCGTCTGAACCGCAACGGGTTCCGGTGCGACCGTAACCGCGGGAGTAGGCTGCGTTTCATCTTTGGTCGCTTTTTTTGAGCAGCCTGTGACAAACGCAAAAGCTAAAACAAATACTGCTAATGCTGTTATTTTTTTCATAGATGTCTCCTCTATGTAAATATTATATAAAATATTTTGATGAAAAGAAAACCTATTATTATGGGTATTCTCAATATCACGCCGGATTCTTTTTTTGACGGCGGCGTTCCGGCGTCTCCCGCGGAGCGCGCCGCGCAGATGATAAAAGAAGGCGCCGCTGTCATTGATATAGGGGGGGAATCAACGCGCCCGGGCGCTCTGCCGGTAAGTTTGCAAGAGGAGGAAGAACGCGTCCTCCCCGCGCTGCGGCGTATCCGCGCCGCGCACCCGCAAATTTTAATTTCAGTTGATACTTACAAGCCAGCGCTGGCGGCCAAAGCCGCCGCGCTCGGCGCGGATATTTTAAACGATCCTTCCGGTTTGTCCGACGTGAAAATGGCGCAAGTCGCCGCCGCGCAAAATAAAAAACTTGTAATAATGCACGCGCGCGGCACTCCGCAGACGATGAATAAACTGGCGGTTTATAATAATATATTAGAAGAAATAAAAAGTTTTTTTGAGGAAAAAATCAGGCTTGCTCTTGCCGCCGGCGTAAGAAGAGAAAATATTATTTTGGACCCTGGTTTCGGCTTTGCCAAAACCAAAGAGCAAAATTTATTTTTGCTTGAAAATTTAGAATATTTTAAATCGCTCAATCTGCCGCTGCTCGTCGGTTTAAGCCGCAAAAGATTTTTATCCGAGACGGCAAACGATACTCCCGCCGCCCGCCTGCCGGCCACGCTTGAAGCCAATAAAAAAGCCGCCATGTACGCGGACATTCTCAGAGTCCACGACGTGGCGGCCGCTATAGCTTATCTTAATAAGTAACCAGGGAATTTATGTGCAGCGGCAACCCGCCGGCTTTAATTGTTTCTTTGTCCTGGTTTGACAAATCCGCATTTCCCATTTTTTCATACGTCAGCGCGCGCAGGGCGTAAGCGTCAATATTGGGTTTGATTTTTATGACGGCGTTCAAATCGTCCACGGCGTTTTGATATTGCTCCAAATTATAATAAATGCCCGCGCGGGACATCAGCGCCTCGGCGTTCAAAGGGTTGACGAAAATAGCGTAGGAAACAAATTTCAAAGCGTCGTCGTTTCTTCCCAGCGCGGCCAGCGCGGAGCCAAGCGCGTTGTAAGCCGCGGCGTTGGTCGGCTGGTTTTCTATGACGGTAATAAAATCATTGGCGGCGTCTTCATAATTTTTCAGATAAAAATTCGCCGCGCCGCGGGAGGCGTAAACGTCAATATTGTTCGGGTTGATTTTTAAAGCTTTGTTATATTCTTTAAGAGCTTGTTCCGGCTTGCCGTCTTTGTGGTAACCCTCGCCGCGCGCCAGATATTCGGACGACGTAGGCAGACTGGCGCACGCCAGCATGAAAGCGACTGATATTATTGCAAGTTTTTTCATAACTAATACTCCGTCCTCTTTGTCATCCTGAGCCGCCGCAGGCGGCGTGAGGATCTCCCTTTATAATCTGTTTATAATTGTAGTTCCTTACGCCCTTTCAGGGCTCAGGATGACATTTGTTTTATAACAACTGCTATTTTTAAAATTTTACCAAAATATTTTCAAGCAGGTTTTTAAATTTGCCTTCAATTTTTTTTGTCTCGCTCAGAGTTTCGGCGTGGGACAGCGGCGTTTTGCTTATGCCGCTTGCCAAATTTGTAACCCACGCCGCGCCGCACACTTTTATGCCGCACTGCCGCGCGGCCAGCGTCTCGTGTATGACGGACATGCCCACGACGTCCGCGCCAAGCGTTTTAAACGCGCGTATTTCCGCCGGCGTCTCAAAATTCGGTCCTGTTACCGCGATATATACGCCGGAGCCGCATTTTATTTTTAACTTTTTTGCTTCGGCCAGAATAATTTTTACGAGTTCTTTGTCATACGCGGCGCTCATGTCAAAAAACATTGGACCGAAAGCAGGGTCGTAATTTCCGATAAGCGGGTTTGTGCACATAAAATTAATATGGTCCGAAATCACGCACAGCGCGCCGGGCGTAAGGTTTGCGTTTATTGAGCCTGCCGCGGCTGACACCAGCAGCGTTTTTACGCCCAGCCGCGCCATGACGCGCGGCGCAAGGGCGATGTCTTTTATATCGTGGCCTTCGTAATAATGAAACCTGCCCTGCATGACCATAATATTTTTATTTTTATATTTTCCGAAAATCAGATTGCCCGTGTGTCCGGCGACGGTGCTGCGCAGAAAACCCGGAATATCTTTATACGCCAGCGTGATTTTGTTTTCCAGTTCCGGCACGCTGCCCGCCAGTCCGCTGCCGGTAATTATTGCTGTTTCAGGTTTAAAATTTTTTGTCTTTTTGTTTATGAAAGAAGTTATTTTTTTGACAGTATCAAGCTGCGTCATAAAGTCATTCTCCTGGGCGTAAAAGCGTTTTCAATATGCTCAATTTTGCCGTCTAAAACAGTAATAACGTCAAAAGTAATGGTATCAAATTTAGGGCGTTTTTCTTTTACGTAAAGCGCGGCGGCGGAAACAATTTTATTTTGTTTTGCCTTTGTCACGGCAAGCAGCGGCCCGCCGTAGGCGTCATATCCGCGCTCCTTGACTTCCACAAAAGACAAACGGCCGTTTTTGACGGCCACAATATCCAGCTCCCCGCTTTTGCGGCCGTAATTTTGCAATATTATTTCATAACCTTTGCCGCGCAGAAATTCCGCGGCCGCTTCCTCGCCCGCCGCGCCTTGTTCATTCATATAAATAACTCCCTGTTTCTGACTGGGCCGAAGGTTATTCTGTGCTCTTTGCACGCGCCGTGTTTGTTGATAGCGTCAATGTGCGCGGCGCAGCCGTAGCCTTTGTGCGCGGCAAAACCGTACTGCGGGTAAAGAGCGTCAATGGTTTTCATATATCTGTCGCGGTAAACTTTTGCGATAATGCTGGCCATGGCAATGGAAAAAGATTTTGCGTCGCCGTCCACCACGGCGGTCTGAGGGAGGGGGAAATTATTTATTTCGCGGTTGCCGTCAACAAGAACGAGCGCGTTTTGCAGCCGCGCGAATTTTTGCGCGGCGCGGCGCATGGCGAGAAACGTGGCCTGCAAAATATTGATTCTGTCAATTTCCGCGGACGAGGCAAAACCCACGCCGTAGGAAATTTTACGTTCTGATATAAGTTCAAAAATTTTTTCCCGCCGCTTTTCGGTCAGTTTTTTGCTGTCGTCAACGTCTTTAAACAAACCGTAAAACTCAGGCCCCGCGCTGACCGCCGCCGCTACTACCGGCCCCGCCAGCGGGCCGCGGCCGGCCTCGTCAATGCCTATTAAAACGGATTTAAACTGCGCGTCAAATTTCTGCAGGTTCGTCATAAATATATGATATAAAAAAATGTTAAAATTGTATTAGTTGCGCAGGGGCTTTTCAATTAGGACGGAAAAGAATAAGAGTTTTTTTCTCTCTCTGAAATGGATAGGGCAGGGTGAAGGTTTGGCACACAAAATACTGTTGTAAAATTCCCCCTTTTAGGGAGAGGAAAAAGATTGGAGGACGGAGTCTTATTAATGCAAAAGAAATTTTTACTTGTGCGTACGGACCGCATAGGGGATTTGATTTCCATTACGCCGGCAATTTCCGTTTTGAGGCGCAATTTCCCGCACGCGCATATCGCCGTCCTGGTTTCGCCATACGCGGCGGACGTTATTAAAAATAACAATGAAATAGACGAAGTAATTTTAAAAGGCCCATTTTTAAAAACGCTGGCCGAAGTGCGCGGCAAAAAATTTGACGCCGCGATTATATTTTTTCTGGACGCTTACTGCGCGCTGCTTACGTTTCTCGCGGCTATTACCGCGCGCATAGGGCCGCGGTCAAAAATATGGGCGCTGTTTTTGAGCAAGTCCATACGCCAAAACCGCTCGTCGGGCGAGAAGCATGAGGCGGATTATAATACAGCCCTTTTAAAACCGCTTTTTGTTTATTACCACCCGGTCAAAACAAAAATTTTTGTGCCTAAAAAAGACGATATTAAGGCAAAAAATTACTTGAAAGAAAAATACGGCATTGATATGTTTGACGATTTGGTTTTTATGCACCCGGGCTCAAAAGGCTCGTCGGCCGTGTGGTCCGCGGAAAATTACGCGCTGCTCGCGCGCAAAATCATGCAGAATTATCCGACGGTAAAATTACTCCTTACCGGCGGGCCAGATGAACAACGGCTGCTTGAACATATTTCCGCAAAGACAAAACCGTTTGCGCCTTTTGTACTTAAAGATTCCCTGCCGCTTGAAGATTTTATAGCGTTAATAAACCAGTGCGCGGTTTTTATTTCAAACTCCACGGGCCCGCTGCACATAGCGGCCGCGCTGGGCAAAAAAACTTTGTCGTTTTTCAGTAATGAAAAAGCCTGCCTGCCGCGCCGCTGGGGGCCTTACGGAAAAGGCCGCTCCGCCGTCTTACAGCCGCCGGAACAGGCGTGCTCCGCCAAAAACCACAAATGTACGGAAAAGTGTATGCATTTGATTTCCGTTGACGCGGCTTTTGACGCTTTCTCCAAACTTCTCAAGGACAAATAATGTTTTACTTTTACGCCGCCGCAGTTTTAATTTTAATAACCGCCGTTGTTATTTTTTCCGCAAAATATAATTGGTGGAAAAAACCTAAAGACGGGCTGGTAATTTTGCTTTATCATCACATAGGAACGCCGCCCGCAAATTCCAAAAACAAAAGAAACTGGGTCAGTCCTGAAAATTTTACAAAGCAGCTGGATTGGCTGGCCTCCAACGGATATACGTCAATTAATTTTGACGGGCTTTTAAAAATTATGGCCGGCAAAGCGCAGTTCCCGCCAAAGCCCGTAATTATAACTTTTGACGACGGATATAAAGACGTTTACCAAAACGCTTTTCCGCTTCTTAAAGAAAGGAAGATGAAAGCGGCGGCTCTGCTTGTGCAGGAGGCCGTTGGTAAATATAATTTTTGGCAGGACCCCGCGCGCGAAGTCTGGCAGGATATTATGACGGAAGAGCAGGTTAAAGAAATTTTAAAATCCGGCGTTTTTGATTACGGCTCCCATGGGCTGACTCATAAAAATCTTGCAAAACTGGAGTCTGACGCGGCCGAATATGAAATACTGGAATCCGCCGCGCGGCTTGCCAATACTTTCGGCGCGCAGTGCGCCGTTTTCGCCTATCCTTACGGCGGCGGCGCGGAAGACGAGGAAATAAATTCTTTTATAAGCGCGGCCGGATATAAAATTTCTCTCTCGTCGGAGCAGGGCATAAACCCGCTGCCGCTTAATACGGCAAAACCGCTTAAAAGAATTCCTATACGCCGCCGCACCGACATGCTGCAGTTCAAACTGAAAATTACCAGAGGGTAAAATTAAAAAATAAAAAAAGCCGCCTAAAAGGCGGCTTTTTTATGTTTTAATTTGGTTATAGCGTTTCACATTTCAATAGAATAAAAAATTCTTATTCGCATGATAAATACTGAATCTCGGCTCTGTTAGCCTCTGCAACAATTCTGCCGCAATTACTAACGCCTATAACGATAACGCCGTTATAATCCGTACCGCATTTATTGCCAGACCATTTACAGGCGCAAGCAGTGTGGGTGGACATGACAATCATGCCGCCGCTTCTCCCGCTGCCGCCAGCCATATCCGCAAGCGTTCCGCTAATTAATCCTGCTCTGGCGTCAATGCTGTATATTATTCCGGTATTTTGT
>JAIRUU010000102.1 GCA_031254225.1 Candidatus Elusimicrobium euhamitermitis | reverse complement strand
GAATACAATCTAAAATTTAGGTGGCCGAGCCCGAACGCGCAGATACGCGGTTTTCTTGACGGCACGGTTTTCAGAAAACCGATTATAGTAAAAAATATCAAGCCGGCCGTGCGTACGTGGAAAAAGCCGATTACTGTCGCGCGGCACGCTTACGGGGATATTTATAAAGCGCAGGAAATAGTGACCGATAAACCCGGCAAAGCGGAACTTATTTTTACCGCCGAAGGCGGACAGACGTCAAAAGTAACCGTGGCGGATATGAAAGGTGCAGGTATTTTGATGGGCATGCATAACACGGTCTCGTCCATACGGTCTTTCGCGCGCGCGTGCATACAGTATGCTCTGACGGAAAAAACGGATATCTGGTTTTCTGCCAAAGATACTATTTCAAAAAAATACGACGGGAAGTTTAAAGAAATTTTTGCCGCGGAAGCAGCGGCGGCAAAACAAGAGCTGGACGCGGCCGGCGTAAATTACCGCTATTTTTTGATTGACGACGCGGTCGCCCAAATCATGAAAAACGAAGGCGGCATGCTGTGGGCCATGAAGAATTACGACGGGGACGTTTTGTCCGACATGATTGCGGCCGGGTTCGGTTCGCTCGGAATGATGACGTCGGTTTTAGTTTCGCCCGACGGTAAATTTGAATTTGAGGCCGCGCACGGCACCGTCAAACGCCACTACTATAAATATTTAAATGGGGAAGAAACTTCCACAAATTCCGTGGCGTCAATTTTCGCGTGGACGGGCGCAATAAAAAAACGCGGCGCGCTGGATAATACGCCGGACGTTGTCAAATTTGCGGAAAAACTGGAAGCCGCGGTAATCAACTGCATTGAAAGCGGTTATGTTACAAAAGATTTGGCGCCGCTTATGGACGCGCCGCCCAAAAAAATCTGTAATACCGAAGAGTTTATCAAAGAAGCCGCCTCAAGATTATAAATAAAAAAACCGGACATTATAAATGTCCGGTTTTTTTAGTCAGTCAAATAATTAATACTGATTTACCATCGTGTCGGCCTGATTTTGAGCTTCGGTCACAGTCGCTTTGCCTTGTTCTTTTGCTGCTTTCATTTGTTTTTTGGCATGTCTTTTAGCGGCTTTGCCCTGCTGGCGGGCAGCTTCTCTTTTGGCTTTGAGTTCCTGCTTCTGCTGGTCGGTCATGTTTGCATACTGGGCTTTTTTATCTGCAAAAGCCTTTTTCTGCTCGTCGGTCATATTAGCCTTTTTTTGTTCAAAGGCTTTTTTCTGTTCGTCGGTCATGTTCGCAAATTTAGCTTTTTTGTCAGCTAAAGCCTGTTTCTGCTCGTCGGTCATATTCGCATACTGAGCTTTCTGCTGTTCCCAAGCCTGTCTGTTGGCATTGACGTCTTGATTTACTGCGGCGGTCGTGTTAGAGACTACCTGAGCGCTGACGGCTGAAGCAACCCCAAGCGCCAGAACTGCTACTAATAATTTCTTCATTTTAATACCTCTCTGTAATTAATACTGCCTATATATACTACAACTTATTAACGTAACGTACAAATATTTTATTGCATTATACAATACAATTTACCGACGCGCGGCTGCATAAAAAAAGACAGGCGCAAACCTGTCTTAAAATTGTGGACCCGAACGGGATCGAACCGATGACCTCCTGCATGCCATGCAGGCGCTCTCCCAGCTGAGCTACGGGCCCTTTATGCATATATTATATAATATAAGAAACAAAAACGTAAATATATATATCCGCCTCCGTTTCACTACGGCGTGAGTCCGCCGGAGCCGCCGGCGGCGTAGGCGAAAAATTGTATGTCACCCTATTTATACGCTTTATTTTCTAATATTACTTTCGGCCTCGGCGCGCAGATTTTTACGCTGTTTTCCCGCAGAATTTCACCTGTATGGATGACCGTTTTAAAAGGCGCGGCGGGCTGCGTTTTCTTTTTTATCACGATTATGCTGACGGGCGGGTTTTCCGCAGCCGCGCCTAAATATATAGGCACGTTTTTTTTGTCCGGTTTTATCGGCCTGGGCATAGCGGACATTTTGCTGCTAAAAAGTTTTGCGGACCTCGGGCCCGCGCGCACGATATTGCTTTACGGTTTCCAGCCGCTTATAATAGGCGTTTTAAGTTTTTTTATTTTCGGCCAGACGGTAAACCTGCTTAAATTTTGCAGCATAATATTTTTTCTGGTCTGCATTTTTATTTTTGCGCTTGAAAGTTTCCGCCGCAGCGGGCACTGGAGCGTGAGAGCCATGACCATAGCGTTTTTCTCTATGGTTTTGGACTCCGTAGGCATCATCATTACCCGCTATTCTTTTAACGGCAGCGATATAAGCGCGCTGCAGGGCAATTTTTACCGCACGCTCGGCGCGGTGGCGTGTTTTTTTATAATAAGCGCTTTTTTTAACGTAAATTTCTGGGGCACGCTTGCTAAGATGAGAAAGAGAGATATTTCTCTGGCCGCGCTGGGCTCTTTCCTCGGCGTTTATCTTGCGCTTGTTTTTTATCTTGTGGCTATTAAAACCGGAAATCTGGCCGCGGTAACCGCGATATCCGTAACAGGCGCCATATTTGCCGCTGTTTTTGAATGCGTGTTTGAACGCAAACGGCCGTCCAAATATCTTCTGTCGGCCTTTGTATTTTTCGCGGCGGGTATGTATATTCTTTTAATATAATATAAGAATGAACAAGGATTACGGCGTTGTTACCGCCAAATCGGCCGGTTTTTGCCCGGGCGTTAGAAAAGCCATAGACAAAGTGCTTGAGCTTGAAAGCGCTGGCAAAAAACCCGTTTATACTTTGGGCCCGCTGATACACAACAAACAGGTTATAGAAACGCTGCAAAGCAAAGGCATAACTTCTATAGACGGTCCGGCGCAGGCTAAAGACAGGGGCGGCGTTTTGGTAATCCGCGCGCACGGCGTAACGCCGCAGTTTCAGGCGGAAATTGAAGCCTGCGGCATGGAAACTATGGACGCCACCTGCCCGCTTGTCAAACACGTGCACAATATTATTTCCAAATACGCGGAGCTGGGGTACGGCACGGTTATCGTGGGGGACGCGGGCCACGCGGAAGTTATAGGTTTGCTGGGATACACCAAAGGCAGCGGTTTTGTAATAGCCGACGAAAAAGAGGCGGAAAAACTGCCCGCTTTTGACAAAGTAAACATTGTCGCGCAGACCACGCAGAAAGAAGAAACTTTTTATAAAGCCGCGGAAGTTATTAAGAAAAAAGCAAGAGAAGCCGTCGTCTCAAATACTATATGCGAGCCTACCAGACAGCGTCAGAGCGAAACCGTTGAACTTGCCAAAAGCGCGGACCTTGTTATTGTGGTGGGCGGCAAAAACAGCGCAAATACCGCGCGGCTTGCAAAACTTTGCGCCAGTCTCGCGCCCGAAGTCGTGCACGTTGAAACGGAAAAAGATTTGGAAGGGACGGATTTGGTTTCGCCCAAAACTATTTTTATTACCGCGGGCGCTTCAACGCCGAACTGGGTTATAGATAACGTAAGCGCCGCGGTAAAAGATATAAGGCGCAAAAAAACGCTGCCGGGTTTGCTGACGGATTTATGGGCGTTTGCCGTCAACAGTTCGCTTTACACCGCTTTCGCGGCGACTGCGCTGACTTACGTCTGCATGCGTTTGCAGGGGACAAGGTTTCACCCGAAACTGCTGGCTTTGTCTTGGCTTTTTGTTTTCAGTCTGACGGTAATTAACAGAGGCGTCTCCGGCCCTTATAAAAATAAAAAGCTGCCGGTTATTTTCGGCGTAATAGCGGGCGCGGGCGCTATGTTTTTCGCTTTCGGTTTTAATTTAAAAATTTTAGCGGCGACATTATTTTTCTGGCTGGCCGGCGTAATGTACCCGTTCCGCTACATGCTGAAAGTAAAAAGATTTACCTCCCTGCCGGCGACAAAAGATATTTTGACCGCGCTTGGCTGGGCTTTTGTCTGCGCGTATATTCCCGCGTTTGCCATGGGGCTGACGTTTACGAAAGCGAATTATCTGGCCGTTTCTTACGCCGCGCTTTTGGTGTTCGTACGCTCGGTCATTTTGGGCATAGGCGCGGCGCATAAAGATATTATGATAGGACGGGAAAGTTTTTATAAGGCTTTTGGCATAAACGTGACGCGCGCGGCTATCACGGCTATAATAATCGCGCTGACTGTTGTGTTGGGCGCGCTTATAATGATGGGGTGGAAAATAAAGCTTGTGACCATGCTGCTGCTGGGAAACATTTACATAACCGGCGTGGCGGCGTATTATTACCGTAAACAAAAACCAAAAAATATAACGGAGGAAATTTTGGCGGACGGGCAGTTTTTTGTTCTTGCCGCGCTTGTCTTTCTGTCAAGGTTTATTTAGGGCATATTGACGCTGTTAAAGCGTCTGCGCCGCTATCATTTTTTCGTAAATTTCCATTTTTTTACGACGATGACCGCCGGAAGCCTGACTGAGGAGTAAAAAAATGGAAATTTACAAAAAAGGAGTGCGGCCCTTTGGGTTGAGCCCGAAGGGATCAACGCAGACGCTTTAACGGCGTCAACATGCCATATATGAAAAAAATAAAAAGAATAGGGATTTTAACCGCCGGCGGGGACTGCCCGGGGCTGAACGCGGTCGTGCGCGCCGTATCAAAAAACGCATTATGCAACGATATTGAAGTTCTGGGTTTTAAAAACGGTTTTGACGGCCTTGTCAGAAACGAGTATATGACGATAGACGCGGTCTCTGTAACGGGGATTTTAACCCGCGGCGGCACGATACTGGGCACCAGCAATATAGCAAACCCTTTCAAATATACTCTGCCGCCTTTCGGCAGTCCGGAAGAACCGAGGGATTTGTCTAAAGTGGCCATGCATAATTTTCAGATTAACGCTCTTGACGCGCTGGTTACCATCGGCGGGGACGGGACGCTCAGCATGTCAAAACAGTTTGTTGATTTGGGCGTTCCCATAGTCGGCGTGCCGAAAACTATTGATAATGACTTATCCGCCACGGACCAGACTTTCGGTTTTGATTCCGCCCTTACAATCTGTACGGAGGCTATTGACAGGCTGCACACGACGGCGCAGTCCCACCACCGCGTTATGATTGTTGAAACCATGGGGCGTTACGCGGGCTGGCTTGCGCTGCGCAGCGGCATTGCGGGCGGCGGCGACGTTATTCTTATTCCCGAAATTCCGTATAACGAAGACGTGATTTGCGAAGTTATTGAAAAACGCAAACGCAAAGGAAAGACGTTCAGCATAATAGTCTGCTCCGAAGGCGCGAAAAATGAAAAAGGCGAAATGGTAGTGGCCAAAACCATAGCCGGTTCAACGGACGCGGTGCGTCTTGGCGGCGTAAGCAATCATATCGGCTCCATTGTTGAAGAAAAGTGCCATACCGAGGCGCGCGTCTGCATACTGGGCCACGTCCAGCGCGGCGGCACGCCCACGGCGTATGACAGGCTTCTGTCCACGCGTTACGGCGCAAAAGCTTTGGATTTGATTTTGGAGGGAAAGCATAAGCATATGGTTTCCCTGCAGGGCACGCAGATTAAAGACGTGCTTATTGAGGACGCGGTTTCAAAATTAAAATTGGTTGACCCTCACGGCGAAGAAGTGCAGACCGCGCTGCGCGTAGGCACCAGCTTCGGCTCAAAGGAAATAAAATAGTAAGATTGTAGAACGGTCCTAACCCGTTGCGCGTTTGCCAAAAAACGAGTTTGTTCTGGGCACAAGCGCAGCGGTAATTCAAAAATTTTGTATTAAAGGAGGAGTAGCGGAACTAACGCCGTTTTTTGGCAAACTCTTCGGGCTGAGCGCTTTTTTGACACTTTTAATTTTTTTGCT
>JAIRUU010000121.1 GCA_031254225.1 Candidatus Elusimicrobium euhamitermitis | reverse complement strand
TTCTTTTATGGAATTATAAGCGGTTTTGTCCAAAATATACTGGTCAGTGTCAATAAATTTTAACTCCGTCTTTTCCGCCAGTTTTTTGCCGACGCTCGTTTTCCCCGCGCCCATGAAACCGATAAGAATTATTTTCATAGACGAAACCCCGCCTTCCTGAGCTTTATCCAAAAATCCGGAAAAGATTTTTTTACCACGGATGGATTTAATATTTCAATTTGTCCCAAAGCCGCGGCCGGCGGCGCGAAAGCCATGGCCATGCGGTGGTCATTATAAGTTTTTATTTTTGCGGTTTTGGGTTCTCCGCCGTAAATTTCCAAAAAATCTTTACCCGTTTTTGTTTTTACGTTCATTTTTGCAAGCTCGGCGGAAAGAGCCGCGATGCGGTCAGTCTCTTTTATTCTTAAAGTGGAAAGGCCCTTAATTTTGCTTTTGCCGCGCGCGAACGCGCACAGCACGGCAAGCGTCTGCGCCGTGTCAGGCATGAGCGTCATGTCTGCATTTACGGCTTTTAAAGGGCCGTTGCTCGCAACTTCTATATAGTCTTTGCCTTTAGTTACTTTCGCGCCCATTTTTTTTAAAATATCCGCAAATTTTACGTCGCCCTGCAAAGACGCGGGATTTAAATTAACCCGTACTGCGCCGCCCGAGCCAAGCGCGCCGCAGGCCAGAAAATATGAGGCGCCGGAAGCGTCCGGCTCGCATTTATACACGGCGTTTTTATACGGGCCTCTGACGATAATTTCTTTATAATTTTTATTTTGTATTTTTGCGCCGAAACGCCGCATAACGTCAAGCGTCATGTCAACGTAAGACGCGGAAACAAGCTTGCCTTTTATGTCCAGCGCAAGACCGTTTTTAAGCGCGGGCCCAAGCATAAGCAATGCGGAAATAAACTGGCTGCTTACGCCGCCGTTTATTGCCGCGCGGCCGCCGCGCAAAAGTCCTTTATTTATTTTTAACGGCGGGAAACCCGGACGCTGCAAATATTCTATATTTGCGCCCAGAAAGTTGAGCGCGGCAACCAATTCCCCGACGGGGCGTTTTTGCATGCGCGCGGAGCCGGTTAAAATAACTTCCTTTTCCGTAAGCGCGCAAAACGCCGTCAAAAAACGCAGCGCGGTGCCCGCGTCTCCCGCGTTTATAGTGATTTTTTTATCCGATTTTTTTATGCCCGAAATTTTTATTTTTTTGCCGCCGCTTATTTTTATGCCTGATTTTTTAAGCGCGTTTATTAATATTTTTGAATCCGCGCTTAAAGACGCGTTTTCTATAACGCTGCGCCCGCCGGCGAGCGAGGCAATCAGCAGCGCGCGGTTTGTGAGGCTCTTTGAGCCGCCCAAAACTATTTTTGCGTTAAGCGGTTTTAACGGATTTTTGATTATCATAAAATTTCATCAACGGCCGCAGAAATATTTTGCGGCGCGCATTCTGCGTCGTAGATTGCGCTGCCTATGGAGTTAAGAAGCGTCCATTTTATTTTTTTGCCGTAGTTTTTTTTATCTTTTAAAATCAGTTTTAAAATATCTTTCTTTTTTATATTTTTGCATTTGAGCGCGAAGCCGCGTTTGGCAAAAACGGCGCGGATTTCTTGAAATTCTTTTTCCGTTAAAGTTTCGTTAAGAACGCTGAGTCTGCTTTCCACAATGATGCCCAGCGCGACGGCCTCGCCGTGCAGCAGCGGGTTTTTGGTTTTAAAAGAAAGCGTTTCAACGGCATGGCCGACGGTGTGCCCTAAGTTCAGGGTTTTGCGCGGGCCTTTTTCCCGCTCGTCAATTTTTACAAAATTAGCTTTAATTTGACAGGATTTGTAAATTAAATCCGTCAGACTCATTGACTCCGCGCGCTCAAAATATTTTTTGTCTTTTATAAGGCCGTGCTTTAAAATTTCCGCCCAGCCGGCGCGCAGCTGCCGACGGGGAAGCGTGTTAAGAGTAGTAACGTCAATAAGCACCATGGACGGGCGAATAAAAGCGCCGATTATGTTTTTTGCCCCGTTAAGATCCACCGCCGTTTTGCCGCCCACGCTTGCGTCAACCTGCGCCAGCAGCGTCGTGGGAACTTGTATAAAATCCATTCCCCTCATATAAACGCCGGCCGCAAAACCGCCCATGTCGCCGATAACGCCGCCGCCGAAATTTATAAGAACGCTTTTTCTGTCAGCGCCGTATTTAAAAAGCGTTTTCCAGATATTTTCAAGCGTTTTGAGATTTTTATGTTTTTCTCCCGACGGTATGACTATAAAACGCGCGGAGGGCAAAACTTTTTTAAGCGCGCCGGCGTAAAGCTTATAAAGCGTTTTATCCGTCAGAATAAATGTGGAAGAATAATTTTTCCCGGCGCAAAAAGTTTTGAGGCGGCCTAAAATTCCCGCGCCGATAATTATTTCATAAGAATCTAATTTAAGTGTTTTTACGTTCATATTAATGTCCGGTAAGAGGGCGCGCGTCCGCGATTTTTTGCGCTAGAAAACGCAGCTCCTCAATAGTGATATGCTGCTCCGTATCCGTCTGGGAATTGCCGGCTTCTATCAAAATACCGTCGTAGACAAAACTGCCGTCATCCGTACGCATGAGCAGCGCGTCAAGAGAACCCTGCACAATCCGGTCCCGCATTTTTGGGCCGAAAGAGTGGCTGGGATCAAAAAACATTTTTGCGCCCGTATTTTTTTTCATGCGTCTGGCAAGGTTGTGCAGCGGCAAATTTCTGTAAGAGCCTTTGCTTTCTATGTCAAAACCGCGGTGTATGTAAATTATATCTTCCGTCTTAAGACGCGTGTATTTTGCAAGACCTTCCCAGGCTTTTTCCACATCCGTGCGCTCCGTGCGGGCGGGAGAGTCCGCCTCGTCCATTTTACAGTCAAGCCATTTGCCGTTTTTGAGCGCGATTTTCCATTTATGCTTCTGCGCGTACTGGCCCATTTCAAAAGCCTGCCAGCCCAGCTGGTTGACGGACGGGTTCCAGATTATCAGTTTTCCGTCGGCGACTTTCTTCTCGTATAAAGGAAGCTGGACG
>JAIRUU010000009.1 GCA_031254225.1 Candidatus Elusimicrobium euhamitermitis | reverse complement strand
ACATATTTATCTTGTTCGCAGTGCGGGCATTTTTTAGTCATATTTCCTCCTTTTGTATGACTAAAGTATACTATATTATACACTACCCATATCCAAAAGTGAACAGTGCCCCCTTTTAGAGAGAGGACACAGGAGAGGGTTTTGTACGCAATATGTACACAAATATGAGCCGTTCCAGCTCGGAAAACTCGGCATTGCTCTGGAACTTGTCCCCATAAACGGCGAAGAGAAAACGGACGCTAACTTAATTTATATAATATCAGTAATGAACTATGTCTACCTCGGGCTGATGCTTTTTGCGGCGGGTTTTGTGGATTCTCTGGCCGGCGGAGGCGGGCTTATAACTCTGCCGTCTTACATGGCTTTCGGCCTAAGCCCCGCGCTGCTTTTGGGCACGAATAAATTATCTTCATGCATGGGTACTGCCGTCGCCGCGTGGAAGTTCCGCCATCAGATAAAACTTGATAAAAAACTTCTTGCCGTTATATCGGTCCTTGCGCTGTTTTTCTCAGCCGCCGGCGCGCTTTTAAGCCGCGTCATACACCCGTCAAATTTGAAAATACTTATCATAATAGTTATACCCTTCGTCGCTTATTTTGTGATAATGCACAAAAAATTTCAAAGCGTTAAAGAAAAATATACCGCCGCGCAAAAAAACCGAGCGGCAAAGATAATTTCTTCCTCCGTTGCGCTGTATGACGGTTTTCTCGGGCCTGGCGCGGGCACTATGTACGCTTCTTTCCTGACGCGCTTTTGCGGCTATGACATTGTGCAGGCGACGGCCGTGGCAAAAGTACTTAATTTATGTTCAAACATTTTTGCGTTTGTCGTTTTTATAAGCCTTGGCGCGGTTGATATAAAACTTGGGTTTATGATGGGGCTTTTTAACATTTTGGGCGCGCGCCTCGGCGTGGCGGTGGGCAAACGGCGCGGCGGCGTAATAATCAGGCCGCTTATAATTTTGGTCTGTATTGCTATATTAATAAAATATATTTATGAATTTGCAGTAAGGTAAAAACACGTAAAATACGCGCTGTTTTTTGTCGTTTTTAGCGGTTTTCAGCAGCAGTTTGCGGAAAAATAGAAAAAATATTATCGTCGTGTCCGGCCGGGGCCGCAACCCGTCGTCTAAATAAAAAATTTCACAGGTATTTTGCTGATTTTTAACCCCCCGCCAAGCAACTAAGAACTAAAGCGGCTGTTCAATCAACAGCTTGCGGCGGGCGCATGCCCGCCCGAATAAAATAAGTATTCCTATCTTCCTAATTTTTTCGCTAGTTCTGCGGCGGATATATTTACCATTACCGGCCTGCCGTGCGGGCAGTGCATGCCGTCTTCGCAGGCGGCCAAATCCAGCATAAGCGCCTCTGCTTCCGCGGCGGAAATATCTTCTTTCGCTTTAATGGATTTTTTACATGCGAGCATGGCCACGGTTTTCTTTTTAAGCGTGTCTGAACTTTTTAGCGGGTCGCCGGTTATGGCACCCAAACTGACGATAAAATCCCTCAAATTATCTTCCTTAAACCTAAATACATTCGGTACGCTGCCCACCAAAACCGTGCGGGACGAAAACTGCGAAATTTCAAAACCCGCCGTCTTAAGCCACGGCGCCCACAGCATTAAATTTTCAACGTTGCTTGCCGGCATATCCGCTTGTACGGGGAACATCAAAGGCTGTATGCCGACGTTATGTCCGTCAAAGTCCCGCATATATTTTTCATAAAGTACGCGCTCGCGCGCGGCGTGCTGGTCAAGCAGCGTAAGGCCGCGCTCCGTCTCAAAAACCAGAAAAGTTTTATGCGCCGCGCCCAAAAATCTGTAAGGGCCCTGCCACCAGGCCGGCTTATCCTGCGGCGGAGAGGATTTGGGTTTTTCAAAATTGCGGTCCGTAATTTCAGACGGCACGTTATATGGCGCCGGCTCTTCAAAATCTTTTACGCCGTAGTCGGTTTTAAGCGGCGCGCCGGAAAATATTTCGCGCTCAAAAGACTCTTTTAAAACGTAACTGCTTTCTGTTTTGTTGCCGGAAATTGTCAGCACCGGCGGAGTCTGCAGCAGTTCTTCAGGCAGCGCGGAAGAAGAAAGTTTGCGGCCTAAAGTATTCATTATAAAACCGAACACGGCATTTTCGCGCAAAAATTTGACCTCGCGCTTCTGCGGGTGAATATTAACGTCAAAATCGGACGGCGGCATGGTCATATAAATTATGAAAGCGGGGTGCTTTTCCTTGGGCCTGCCCTGGTAAGCCTTATATACCGCCTGCTGCAAAGTTTTAGAGGACAGCGGGCGTTTGTTTATAAAACAAAACTGCAAATCTCTGACGGAAGTCAGTTTATTTAAAGGAGTTACAAAAGCGTGAAAACCATAGGCCATATCTTTAATTTCAAACATACTTCCGGCAACTTCTTTACCTAAAATCTGCTCCGCGCGTTTTAAAATATCCGGTTCGTTAAGATTATAAACCTGTTTGCCGTCGGTACGGACTGTGTAGTTTACGTTCAAATTTGCAAGCGCGCTCTCTTCAACGGTTTTGAGCAGGAGCGCGCGTTCATAGGCGTCAGACTTCAAAAATTTAAGCCTCGCCGGCGTGTTAAAAAAAATATCGCGCACTTCCACCGTCGTACCTGCAATATCCGGAGCGGGAGAAACTGAAATAAATTTTCCGCCTTCAACCGTAATTTTATTTCCGCCGCCGCCTTTAACGCAGCTTGAAATAGTTAGTTTTGAGACGGCGGCCACGCTGTAAAGCGCCTCCCCGCGGAAACCGAAAGTGTTTAAATTATCCAAATCTTCAAAATTTTTTATTTTGCTTGTTGAATGCCGCGCGACGGACAATTTTAAATCTTCTTTGTCCATGCCGCCGCCGTTATCGTTAACGCGGATTAAAGTTTTGCCCGAGCCGTCTATGTCAACATTAATATGCGTTGCGCCCGCGTCAACGGCGTTTTCCAGAAGTTCTTTAAGCACGCCGGCGGGCCGCTCAATAACTTCCCCTGCGGCGATTTTCGCGGCGACGTCTTCGCTCAAAATTGTAATCTTATTCATTTTTGCTCCGCGGCTATGTAAAGCGGCGAAATATCCACAAAATAATTTTTCTGGTTTTTTATGTCAATGTAAACGGTAAAATCTTTCGCTAAAGTTTTATAAAAAAGTTCTTCGTTAACTGATCCGAAGAAAGGCATAACCAAAGGTCTATTAAAAACCGGCCTTTCAAAAACGTCCACTTTACTAGCCAGTTTTCCTCTGAAGTTATCGCTTTCATACTTTTTTATTGTCCCGTCGGAATTTGTAACCATGACTTCAAGCATATAAAATCTGTATCTTCCGCTATCCCTAATGGCAAAATAACCTTTACCTCTTAAAACTGTATATTTTCCAATTTCTATATTTTTTAAAAGTTCATAGAATTTCAACAATTTATAAACATTATAAAAACCGATCAACAAAAAACCTATACCAAAAATAACTAAAAACTTATCGTTTTCGACAAACATTAATCCTATAAAAGGGAAACATAATATTAACCAGATAGATGTAAAAATTATAGTGCCTCTAATTTTATTTTTAACCGCAGGGGATTCTCTTAAGTTCATTCGTTTATCCTAATTTTTGCTCCGCGGCCATGTAAAGCGGCGAGATATCCACAAAATAATTTTTCGGATTTTTGGGATCTACGTAAACCGTAAAATCTTCCGCTGAAGCTTTATTAAATAATTCTTCATTAGCAGTTCCGAAGAAAGGTTTAAAAAAGGCCGGCGCTTTAATAGCGGTATATTTTCTGCCTAATTTTCCAAAGAATTTATCGCTTTCATACATTTTTGTCGTCCCGTCGGAATTGGTAACCATGACTTCAAGCATATGATATCTGTTATTTCCGCTGCCTCTGACGGAAAAATAACCCTTACCGGCCAAAATTATACATTGGCCGGTTTCTATTTTTTTTAAAAGCCCATAGAATTTTAAAAATTTATAAATATTATAAAAAACAAGCAGTAAAAAAATTATGCCAAAAATGACTAAAAACTTATTATCTTTAACAAACATCAATCCCATAAAAGGAAAACATAATATTAACACGACAGACGCTGTAATTACAGCATCTTTAATTTTATTTTTAACCGCCGGAGATTCTCTCAGGTTCATTCGTTTATCCTCATTTTTGCTCCGCGGCTATGTAAAGCGGCGAAATATCCACAAAATAATTTTTCGGATTTTTTATATCAACGTAAACAGTAAAATCTTCCGCTAAAACTTTATCAAAAAAATCTTTGCTGATTTTTTCTCTAAAGATTAACACGTGCCCAAGAATGGTCGCGGCCTGGGATTGCAGTTTTCCTTTGAAATAATCGCTTTCATAAGTCTTTTTTGTTCCGTCGGGGTTAATAATATCAACCGCCAGAAGATAGACTGCATCTCTTCCAATTCCTCTGCGGACCATATTGCCTTTTCCGTTCAAAATTATACAGCCGCCGTTTTCTATATTTTTTAAAAATTTGTAGAATTTTGGAAATTTTGACAAATTGTAAAATAAAAAAGCCATAACTAAAAGAGGCACTAAAAGTAATGGCATGCCATTTGGTCCGGTATATGTCATCATAATAGAAAAGACACCGGTCATTGTTACAAATAAAACAGCCGTCATATAAAAAACCATCTCTTTCAAATTTTTAATTTTATTTTTAACCGCAGGAGATTCTCTTAAGTTCATTCGTTTATCCTTTTTTTCCACTCGGTTATCATCTGCAAAGCTTCAAGCGGCGTCATGGCCGCCGGGTCCGCGAGTTTTATTTCTTCAACTATCGGGCTGGAAAATAAATCTACCGGCGCGTCCGCCTCTTTTTTAGAAACGCTTACGCCTTTTTTGGCTTCCAAATCTTTTAAAACTTTTTTGGCGCGCACTATCGCCGTCTGCGGAAGACCCGCAAGTTCGGCCACGTGTATTCCGTAAGATTTATCGCCCGCGCCCTCGTTTATTTTATATAAAAACGCAATCTTGCTCTGCCCGGCCGCGTCTTTATATTCCTGCACGTGCGCGTGGAAATTTTTTATGCCGTCGTATTTATTTTCCAAATCGGTAAGTTCAAAATAATGCGTGGCAAATAAAACTTTCGGCCCGCCGGATGGCTTATATAAAAATTCCGTGATTGCCCACGCTATGGAAATGCCGTCAAAGGTGCTGGTGCCGCGGCCGATTTCGTCCAGCAAAATCAAACTCCTCGGCGTGGCGGACGCTAAGATGTGCGACGTCTCCCTCATCTCCACCATAAAAGTGCTCTGACCGCGGCTGATAGCATCCTGCGCGCCTATCCTCGTCATGATTTTATCAATTATCCCGACGTGCGCGCTTTCCGCAGGCACAAAACTGCCTATTTGCGCCAAAATTACAAGCAGCGCGGACTGCTTTAAATATACGCTTTTGCCGCCCATGTTAGGGCCCGTGATAATTGCAATCTGCGTGCCTGCGCCAAGGTTTATGTCATTTGGCACAAAACTGCCCGGCGGCAGCGAATTTTCCACAACAGGGTGGCGCGCGGCGGCGGCGGACAGCGCGGCGGAATTATCCACGACGGGCTTAACAAAATTATAAGTTTTTGCCGCGGCGGCCAAAGCGCGGTAAACGTCCAGTTTTGCAATATTTTTGGCGTAAGACCGCAGTGTTTCAATTTCCTTCGCGGCCAAAATTCTCATTTCGTTAAACAAATCGGTTTCCAGACGCAAAATTCTTTCCTGCGAATGTAAAATATTGTCTTCAATTTTTTTAAGTTCTTCGGTTATAAAACGCTCCGCGTTGGCTAAAGTCTGCCGGCGCGTATAATTAAAAGGCACCTTTGAAGTCTGGCCTTTACTGACTTCTATATAATAACCGAAAACAGAATTATAGCCCACTTTTAACGTGGAAATGCCCGTATTAATTTTTTCGCGCTCGCATAAAGCGGCAAGAGTTTTATTGCTGTTTTTCTGTAAACCCCGCAGTTCGTCAAGTCCCTCGCTGAAGCCCGGTTTGATAACGCCGCCGTCAGCAATTTTTAAAGGCGGATTTTCTTCAAGCGCGGACTGCAGTTTTAAGGCCAGCGTTTCAACCGCCGCTATGCCGGCCATAATATTTTCTTTTAACTGCGGGGCGACGGCGGCGTATTTTTCAAGCCAGTCCCGTACGCGCGCGTACGCGGAAAGGGATTTGGAAAGGCCCGCCATATCGCGCGGGCTTGCATTACCCGTGGTAACGCGGCTCATTATGCGTTCAATGTCGCTGATATCTTTTAAAATTATTTCCAGTTCTTCGCCGGCGGAGGAATTATCATAAAAATTTGAAACATTAGCCTGGCGTTTGTGAATATGCTCAACTTCAATAAGCGGGTTTAAAATCCAGTTTTTTAAGAGCCGCGTGCCCATGGGCGTGCACGTGAAGTCCAGTAAATCAAGCAGACTGCCTTTTTTGCCGCCGCCCGCGCTATGGACTAACTCAAGGTTGCGCACGGCGTTCTCGTCCAAAGCCATATAATTTGAAATTTCTTTATAGAAAGGAATAAGAATATCTTTAAATCCGGGCTCATTAATATTTACATATTTTATAACGGTAAGCGCGCAGCTCAGCGCGGCGGTTTTGCCCGCCCAGACCGCTTTGGCGGGCCAGTTGTCCGGCACCGCGCCGTCTTCCCGCGCGACGGTGGTTACCGCGACGCTCGGCGGCAGAAGCATGGCGGCGTTAACGCGTTCAAAAGCAATTCTGTCCAAAATTATTTCGGCGGGGCTGACGGCGGCGAGCATATTGGAAAGCGCGTTTAAAGACGCGTCGCCGTCATTCTGCGTTACCCAAAACTCGCCGGTGGACACGTCTATCACCGCCGCGCCCCAGCCGGATTTTTGCGTTAAAACGCAGGCGAGATAATTGCTTACGCCGCTTTGCAGCATATTGTCTTCTATGACGGTGCCGGGCGTGATTACGCGGACTATTTTACGCTCAAAAAGCTTGCTCTTGCCGTCTCCCGCGCCGACCTGTTCGCAAATTCCCACTTTTTTGCCGTCTTTGATAAGTTTATTTATATAGCTTGCGGCGGAGTGGTAAGGCACGCCGCACATGGGCGTGCCGTGGCGGGCGGTTAAGGCAATGCCCAAAATGCGGCTGGCTTCCCGCGCGTCGGCGTCAAACATTTCGTAAAAATCGCCCAAGCGGAATAAAACTATAATGCCCGGGTTTTTGTTTTTAACGTCGTAATACTGCCGCATAAGCGGGGTCTGCGGGTTAGCGTCCATGCATATTCCTGTATAAGCTTAGGGCTATTATGGTTTTGGAATCCGTTATCAAACCGTTTTTTATCATGTTATACGCGGTTTTTAAAGGAAAAAGTTTTACGTTTAAAAATTCGTCTTCGTCGGGGTTTGTTTTGCCTGGTTTTAAACCTTCGGCGATAAAAATATGTAAAATTTCGTCTGAAAAAGCGCAGCACGGGTGGAATGATATTAACTTTTTTATTTTGGACGCGGCGTAACCTGTTTCTTCCCGCAGCTCCGCCTTGGCGCAGGAAAGCGGCGTCTGGCCCTTTTTCATTTTGCCGGCGGGTATTTCCCAGGTAGTCTTATGCACGGGGTAGCGGTATTGCTGGACAAGCACCGCTTTGCCGCCGATAACCGGCAGCACCGCGCTTGCGCCCGGGTGCACCATATATTCCCGCGTCGCGGTGGAGCCGTCAATAAGACGCACAATATCTTTATTAAAACCCACAACCCCGCGGTGCAGGCTTTTGCTTGAAATTTTAGTTTCTTCTAATTTATCATAGTAAGACATAAATTTATTATACATTTTAGGTATATATATTTGTGCGCGCGGTTAAATTTTACTACTATATATAAAATCCACAGGACCTCCTTATGGCAGAATTTGTACATCTTCATAATCACAGCGAATACTCACTTTTGGACGGCATGTTAAGACTGTCCGAAAAGGGGCCGTCGCGCTTTTTGAAATCCGTTGCGGCGGGCGGCATGAAAGCCATGGCTCTGACCGACCACGGCAATATGTACGGCTCAATGGAATTTTATAAAAACGCCGCAGCCGCGGGCCTTAAACCTATTATCGGCTGCGAGGCTTATATTACCGACGGAAAATATACAAACAAAGAAAAGGGCCTCGCCAAAACTTTCCACCTCACATTACTCGCCAAAGATTACGGCGGTTATCAGAATTTAATGAAGCTTATTTCAAAAGCCTGGCTGGACGGTTTTTATTACCATCCGCGCATAGACAAAGAGCTGCTGGCAGAGCACGCGCAGGGCATTTTGGCCTTATCCGGCTGTTTAAAAGGCGAGGTAAGCCAAGCCTGTCTTAACGGCACAATTTCACAGGCGTGCGAAGCGGCCAAAACATATGAAAATATTTTAGGCAAAGGGAATTATTACATAGAATTAATGGACCACGGCATTGACGCCGAACAGCTGGTGCTGCCCAAACTGCTGGAAGTTTCCAAACTTACCGGCATACCGGCCGTTGCCACCAATGACTGCCACTACGAGAAAAAAGAAGACTGGTCCGCCCATGACATACACCTGTGCATTTCCACCGGCAAAACTCTGGACGATCCGACCCGCATGAAAATGACCACGCACGAACTTTACTTCAAAAGCGCGGACGAGATGGCGCAGCTTTTTTCCCACACGCCGGACGCGATAAAAAACACTCTTGCGGTAGCAGAAAAATGTAATTTTACGCTGCCAAAACATGGTTTTATCCTGCCGGCTTTTGACATTCCGGCGGAATATACAAACATAGAAACTTATCTTTCCCAGCTTTGTGAAAAGGGCCTTGCAAAAAAATTCCAGGGCGGCGAAATTCCGCAAAACTATAAAGAACGTCTTGAGTTTGAACTGGGCGTCATAGGCAAAATGGGATTTGCAAGTTACTTTTTGATAGTTGCGGACTTCATTGATTACGCGCGCAGGAGCGGCATACCCGTAGGGCCAGGGCGCGGCAGCGGGGCTGGCTCCATAGTGGCGTACAGTTTAAATATCACAAAGGTTGACCCTATTAAAAACGGCCTGCTCTTTGAGCGTTTTTTAAATCCAGACCGTCTTACAATGCCCGATCTGGACATTGATTTTTCAGACGCGGGACGGGACGCTGTCATAGAATACGTCCGCAACAAATACGGCCAGACAAACGTGGCGCAGATTATCACTTTCGGCACAATGAAAGCGAAAATGGCCGTCAAAGACGTCGCGCGCGCAATGGGAATTTCCGTCGCGGATTCTAACCGCATTACCAAACTTATTCCAAATGACCTGGGCACCACTTTGGACAGCGCGATAGAGGACGTTAAAGACCTGCGGCATGAAATAGCCTCCAACCCGCAGACGGCAAAACTTTTTGATTACGCTAAAAAACTTGAGGGTTTAAAAAGACATGCCGGCATACATGCGGCCGGCATAGTGGTCACGCGCGAGGAAGTGTCAAATTACACTCCTTTGGCGCGCGGCGCGAGAGAAGCGGTTACTACGCAGTACGAAGGCGAAACGCTGGTGGACCTCGGCCTTTTGAAAATAGACTTTTTGGGCCTGCGCACTTTAACAATCATTGAAAATACGATTAAACTTTTAAAGGAAATGCGCGGCATTGATATTGATATAGACAAAATTCCGCTGGACGATAAAAAGGCTTATGAACAGCTGTCCTCCGCGCGGACACTGGGCGTGTTCCAGATGGAAAGCGGCGGCATGAGGGATTTGGCCAAAAGAATGCGCGCGTCTGAATTCAACGACATTTCGGCTATAATAGCGCTCTACCGTCCCGGACCTATGGAGTCCGGCATGTTGGACAGCTTTGTGCGCCGCAAAGCAGGGCAGGAAAAAATAGCTTATGACCATCCGCTTTTGGAGCCGATTTTAAAAGAAACTTACGGCACCATGGTTTATCAGGAACAAATCATGGAAATTTCAAAAAGCCTGGGCGGTTTTACCCCGGGCCAGGCGGACAGCCTGCGCAAAGCCATGGGTAAAAAGAAAGTTGAAGAAATGGAAAAGTGGCGCCAGAATTTTATCAAAGGCTGCGGCGAAAAACATATTAACGCCAAACTGGCCGATAAAATTTTTGAACAGATGAGCAAATTTGCGGGCTACGGTTTTAACAAATCACACTCCGTGGCCTACGCGCTGGTTTCTTATCAGACGGCGTATTTGAAAGCGAATTATCCCATTGAATTTATGTGCGCGGTGCTGACAAACGAAATAGGGCACAACGCCATAGGCTCGGACGACAAAGAAAATAAAATCGTTACTTATATTGACGAAGCCCGCCGCATGGGTTTTGAAACTTTGGGGCCGGACGTTAACGCTTCAAAAGAAAATTTTTCCGTCGCCAAGGAAAACGGCAAAGAAGTTTTGCGCTTCGGCTTAGAGGCAGTAAAAAACGTCGGGAGCGAACCGGCTGCCTCCATAGTCGCGGCCCGCGCGGGAAATCCGTACAAAAATTTTGAAGATTTGATTGAACGCATTGATTTACGCGCCGCGAATAAAAAAACAATAGAAAGTTTAATTAAAGCCGGTGCGCTGGACAGCCTTATGCCGGGTATTGCTCCGGCGGCCGCGCGCGCGCAGATGCTTGCCGACATGGAAGATTTGCTGGACATGACTTCCAAGTTAAAACAAGAAAAACTTTCCGCCGCGGACAGTCTGTTCGGCGAAGATACCGCAAGTTTCGTTACAGTCAAAAAAGCCGCGGTTAAAATAAAACCGCGGCCGTTTACGCAGGCGGAAATGCTGGACGCGGAAAAAGAAGTTTTGGGTTTTTTCCTCTCCGGCCACCCGCTGGACAAATATAAAAATATTATTAAAAAACTGAAAACCGTTACCGTGCAGGAAATTAACGACAGAAATTTAAGCGGCGCGGTAACCGTTGCAGGCATTATAACGCGCGTTAAAAAACGCCAGAACAAACGCAAAGAGGACTGGGCGCAGTTTACGCTGGAGGATACTACGGGCGGCATAACCGCAAACGCTTATTCCCGCGTGTACGCCGAGGTGGCGGACAAAATTGAAAACAACGCCATAGTTTTTCTGACGGGCGACATAAAAACCGACGCGGAAAGCGCGCGCACAGAAATTATGGTTAACGCCGTAACCACGATAGTAAACGCCGTCTCAAGAGTCGCAAAAAAAATTACGATAAACATTCCGGCAAATTACAGCGAAATAAATCTGCGCCAGCTGGAAAGCCTGCTTGAACGCGGCAAAGGCGCGAGCGAAGTATATTTCAGCGTCGGCGACGCGAACGGCGGCGCGCCGTTTCTGCTCCGCACCAAACACAATATAGTAATCCACAAACCGCTTATAGATTTTATAGAAGCCACCGCAGGCCCGGGCGCATGGGACTTTGACCGCTGAGATAGACATAAAACAGGCGCGGCAGGATTTCCGTCGCGCCTGTTTTTTATATTCTCAGTTTATAGTTAAGGTTTCCGGTTTATCGGGCAGCACCTTATAATTTTAGTTTTTTCTATATCAAGAGCTTTTTTATTTTGCGCTGTTAAAGTACCTACTTTAAATGTATCTTGCGTAATGTTTGTGCAGTCAGGGTATTTCCCATATATCATTTTTTCACCCAGATCCATTAGTGGCGCAATTGATAATCTTGCAAAAGCGGCCAGTTTGACCACGTCACTTTTTTTTACTGTTATCTCAAGATGGTTTGTACATTTTGCAACCCAAATTTCCGAACTGTCAAAAATTTCTGGAAACTGTTGCTTTATTCCATCTGACATCCCGTTCAGCATTTTATTAACTTTAGGATTAATTGCGCTTTTACATACCTCAACGTCTTTTGTCTTGTTTGAAATCAGAGCGCTTGCGCGGACTTTAACCGTTACTGTTTCACACTTCGGCGGACGAGAAGGAACA
>JAIRUU010000096.1 GCA_031254225.1 Candidatus Elusimicrobium euhamitermitis | reverse complement strand
ATACCGGCAGCAGCATGACGCCGGTAATGCTTATCATGGTGCTCCACGCGTGTTCGGAAAAAAACGCCAGCAGCAGCGCGGCCTGCATGAAGACGCCAGTGGTAATAATGGAAATTTTCGGCGCGCCGTATTTATTTTCAGCCGCAAACTGCGCCGGAAAAGCGCCTTCCCGCGCCGCTATAAACGGTATTTCCACGCAAATTATCGTCCACGACAAAAATGCGAACAGCACGGAAATTATTAGACCTATATTCATAAGCCACGCGCCTGACTTTCCGATAACCGCCTCCAAAATTCCGGCGGTGGACGGATTTGGGAAAGCGACAATCTGCTCCCTCGGCAAAATGCCGAAAGGCAGCAGCGAAATCAAAGTATAAATAACCAGGCATAACGCAAAGCCGAACATCGTCGCGCGCGCGACGTCCTTATGGTTTTTGGCGCGGTGCGAAATGGCGACCGCCGTCTCAATTCCTATAAAAGACCACAGCGTGACGAGCATTGTATTTTTTACCTGAGAGAGCAAATCCCCCCAATTCCACTGCCCTACTGGGATTTTGCCCAGCAGCCGCAAATCAAATTTATGCCGATTAAACATAAAAAGCGCGATTGCCAAAAATATAAAAACCGGAATTATTTTTACTATCGTGCCTATAAGGTTGACAAGCGTGGCCGCCTGAATGCCGCGCCAGACAAGAGCTGAAAAAAACCAGACCAGCATTGAAGACAAAATTAAAGCGTGCAAATTATTTCCCCCCTCAAAATAATGAGGGAAAAAATAATTTAACGTCTCCATTATAATAACCGCAAAACCTATATTTGCAAAAACATTGCACAGCCAGTAACCCCAAAAAACGCTAAATCCTATGCGCTTGCCAAACCCTTCCCGCGCGTAGGAAAAAAAGCCGGCACGCGCGTCCGGCTTCAGCGCGGAAAGCAGGCGGAAAGTATCCGCTATAAAAAACATGCCCAGGCCCGTGATTATCCACGCTATAATCATAGCGTCAACGCCGGCCGCCGCGGCCATATTCTGCGGCAGAGAATATACGCCGGAGCCTACCATTGAACTTACCACCACGGCCGCCAGACCAAGAATGCCAAGCTTTTTTACAGACGAAGAATTTCCCATTATTACCTCTTTTGGTGAATTAATTTTATCATAATGTAAAACATCAGACACATATGAGACCGTTGGATAATTGAGCCGCGCGGTTTTTTAAGTTTTATTTTACGAGCAACAATTCTTAAAAACATATAAAACACACTATACAATTACTTTTTAACTGAGTTTTTATTTATTTGGTGTGTTTGAGACATAGCTGATTTTTCCGTCAATGCAAAAAGTCTCATATGTTATGATGTCCTACACATAATTGACTATGGTATACATATTTGGTAGATATATAGGGTAAGTCTTTTCTTAACTAAACGGAGGATCAAATGTCTGTGCACAAACATGGAAGCGCCGCTTTTGCCGTTCTGCAAAAAATAGGACGTTCTTTTTTCTTACCAATTTCAGTACTGCCGGTAGCGGGCCTTTTATTAGGAATAGGGGCCTCATTTTCAAATCCTGACACCGTCGCGCTTTACGGACTGCAAAATATAATGGGCCAGGGGACGCTGCTCAATCATATTTTTATTCTGATGAGCGCCGTCGGCACAGCGGTATTTGCCAACTTGCCGCTGATGTTTGCCATGGCAGTCGCGCTCGGCATGGCTAATGAAGAAAAGGCCGTGGCGGTTTTATCCTCGGCCATAGCTTTTATAGTCATGCACGTTACAATAAATAACCTGCTGGTTTTCGGCCACTCAATTTTGGCGGACGGAAGTTTGGCGGAAACGGTCCGACAGGGCACGATAGGCACGGTGCTCGGAATTAAAACGCTGGAGATGGGCGTGTTCGGCGGCATTATAACAGGCCTGGGCGTGGCGTGGCTGCATAACAGATATTATAAAATAGAGCTTCCGGTGGTTTTTGCGTTTTTCGGCGGCGTGAGATTTGTGCCTATTATTTCAACTTTCGCGTTCATCGTCGTGGGCGCGCTGTCTTATTTAATCTGGCCTTACGTGCAGCAGATTATCGCGGCAAGCGGGACTCTGGTTTTGAAAGCCGGCTATTTCGGCACATTTATTTTCGGTTTCATGGAACGCTTATTAATACCGTTCGGCCTGCACCACGTGTTTTATACGCCGTTCTGGTACACCGCCCTCGGCGGCACGGCGACCATTGACGGACAGACGGTTTACGGCGCGCAGAAACTCTTTTTTGCCGAACTTGCGTCCCCGTCCGTCAAACATTTCTCGGTTGAAGCCGCGCGTTTTATGACCGGCAAATACGCTTTCATGATGGGCGGACTGCCCGGCGCGGCCCTGGCAATGTACCACACGGCCAAACCGTCTAAAAGAAAAATAGTCGGCGGTCTTTTATTTTCCGCCGCGCTGACTTCTTTTCTTACGGGCATTACGGAGCCTATTGAATTTACTTTCCTGTTCGTCGCTCCGTTTATGTTTATCGTGCACTGCTGCTTTGCCGGCCTCTCTTTTATGCTTTCGCATTTGCTCAATATCGCCGTCGGCACGACGTTCTCGTGCGGGCTTATTGATTTAACACTGTACGGCATTTTGCAGGGCAACGCGAAGACAAACTGGGTCATGCTGCTGCCGCTGTTCCTGGCTTATTTCGTGGGCTACTATTTCTTCTTCAAATGGGCTATTTTGAAGTGGAATCTGCAAACCCCTGGCCGCGAACCTGACGACCAAGAATCAAAACTTTACACCAAGGCGGATTATCAGGCCTCCAAAGCCGCCGGCAAGAACGAGCAGCTTGACCTTATTATAGAAGGGCTGGGCGGCAAGGATAATCTGGAAAATCTGGACTGCTGCGCCACGCGCCTGCGCTTAAACGTCAAAAAGCCGGAGCTTGTCAAGGAAGACCTGCTTAAAAAATCCGGCGCTGTGGGCGTGATACTCAAAGGCCACGGAATACAGGTTATATACGGCCCGCAGGTAAGCACCATAAAGCCAAACCTTGAGACTTATTTAAAAGATAAATAAGCAGTAAACCCGTTTAATAAAAAGCCCCGCAGAAAATGCGGGGCTTTTTTTGCTAAAATCTAAAAGTAGTCTTTTTTACCACCGGAGAAATTTATGAATAAAATTAAGTCTTTATTTTCAAAACTGCCTAAGGGCGTTTATATAGCCGCAGCCGCGATTGTCATTTTAGCCATACTCGCCGCGGTAATATACGCCGCCGTAAAAATTACTTCAAAAAAATACGGCAGCTTACGCAAAGCGGTTGACTCAGGCAAAATATCTTTCTCCGTAACCGCTCCGGGCCCGCAGGAACTTTATACAAACTCTGACGGCCTCCCCCGTCTGGGCTCAATACAAAAATTAAGATTTGAATTTGATTCCGACGTTTACTTCGGCACAGAACAGGAAAATGACAAATTAAAAAATATAAAAATATCCCCGCAGCTGCAGGGCAAATGGGCGTGGCAGGGTTTCAGCACGTTGTCTTTTACGCCGGAAAAAGACTGGGAAGCGGGCAAAGAATATAAAATCACGCTGCCTAAAGACATCGTGGGCACGAACACCGACCAGAAAACCATTGAACTGGCTTCTTATTCCGCCGTCATAAATACCGCTCCGTTTTCCATGGACGCGGACTCTTTTAAAATTTATCAGGACCCTCAGAATCCGCGCAACTATCACGCGCTGGCAAAAATATCGTTTTCGCATGCCGTCGCGCCTGCGGAATTTGAAAAAAATATTTCTTTAACGCTGGACCGCAAATCGCTGCCTTATACGGTAAGTTATGACGAGTTTAAGAGAAACGCCTCTATAAAATCAGAACCCTTAAAAATTTTGGATAATCCGCGCCTTGTCAATCTGGATATTTCCAAATTTAACGGTATTAAGCTGAGCAAAACTCTGGATATTCCGCCGGCGTCAAAATTTTTCAACATATCAAACGTAAAAGCGCAGATAGTCCGCAACGACAAAGACGAGCCGGAGCAAATTTTATCCGTTGAATTTACCGACGGCGCGGCCGAAAAAGAACTGCAGGGCAAAGTGCGCGCCTACCTGCTGCCTTTGAAAAACCCCAACCTTAAAAACCGCCCCGCGCCTGCGGCCGTCCAGACCTGCGATTCTGCCCCGTGCGACTGCGGGGATAGCGACGAAGGATGCGAATGTCCGGACGACGGCTGCGAAGAGTATGGCAATTCCTCCGTCCAGTGGATACCCGCGGACGTAACGCAAAACGTTTTGGCAAAACTTACGCCGCTTGCTTTAAACTCTCTGCCCGCGCCGGAAACATACAATAAAATTTACGCCTATAAATTTGACGCGGACAGACTGAAAAACGAATATATTTACGTCGCCGTTGACGGCGGCTTAACGTCGTCCGGCGGTTTCAACATTAAAAAAGACCAGAGTTTTGTGGTCTCCGTTCCCGCCTACCCCAAAGAAGTAAAAATAGTGGGCTCCGGCGCGCTGCTGGCTCTTTCGGGCAGCAAAAAATTAGCGTACGTCAGCCGCGGCGTTGACGGGATTAAGACGGAAATTTCAAGAATACTGCCAGGCAGAATAAATAACCTCGTTTCGCAGACGTACGGGATTTTCCCGAAACCCTCTTTTAAAGACAGCTATTATTTTAACGAAAACGACATTTCGGAAAATTTTTCGGAAATAACGCCGGTCTTAAAAGACAATCAAAAAGCCTCTTACAGTTCGCTTGACCTGGGCTCGTATCTTACGCCCGGGAAAACAGGCCTTTTCCTTCTCAAAGTTTACGGCTGGGACGTCAAAAATAAATATTCGCAGACCGGCACAAACACGCGTTTTGTTTTAGTGACGGATATGGGCCTGCTGGTCAAAAAAGACGCCAAAGAAAATTCTAAAGTTTA